>NZ_QPFW01000228.1:0-48960 GCF_008122455.1 Enterobacter sp. C6 | reverse complement strand
TAAGGCACCGGTTTTTGATACCGGCATTCCCTGGTTCGAATCCAGGTACCCCAGCCATCGAAGATTGCAGTACTGGCTACGTAGCTCAGTTGGTTAGAGCACATCACTCATAATGATGGGGTCACAGGTTCGAATCCCGTCGTAGCCACCAAATTTAGATTATCGATGTTGTTCGGTAATGAAAAAAATTGTTGGGGTATCGCCAAGCGGTAAGGCACCGGATTCTGATTCCGGCATTCCGAGGTTCGAATCCTCGTACCCCAGCCAATTTAAAAAGTCGTTAAGCAGTTTGTTTAACGCAATTGGGGTGTCGCCAAGCGGTAAGGCTCTGGTTTCTGATACCAGCATTCCGGGGTTCGAATCCCTGCACCCCAGCCACTTAGTAACAAAAAAGCCCGCTCTGCGGGCTTTTTTGTTTTTGTACAGAATTGTGCGGCCTGATGCCCTCACCCTGGCCCTCTCCCACGGGGAGAGGGAAAAAAGTTTAGAGTCCGAGGGCGTACTTCAGGGCCTGACGCTTCAGACCACCGGCGCGTTCCGCTGCCATCAGGCCAATATTACGCAGAATGCGCACCGGGGCCAGGTCATTGCTGAACCCGGCATAGAACAGATCCATTCCCGACTGCATGATGAAATTGTCCGCCATACGCCGCGTCTGATAACGCTTTAGCACCTGATGGCTGGCCCAGTTTTCCGCGTGTCCGCGGGCGCTGCCCAGCACATCCAGTAACGCATCGACGTCGCGATACCCCAGGTTCACGCCCTGCCCGGCCAGCGGATGAATGGTGTGTGCCGCATCGCCCACCAGCGCCAGCCCTTCACGGGCATACTGCAAAGCGTGACGGCGCGTGAGCGGAAACGCCCCTGCTGCGACCGGCGTAACGTTGCCCAGACGGCTCGGGAAGTGCAGGCGGATTTCCCGCTGCAATTGTTCCATTGAAAGCCCCTGCAGCTGGCGAATACGCGCCGGTTTGTCGTACCACACCAGCGACGCCCAATTATCAAACAGCGGTAAAAAGGCGTGCGGACCGTTCGGCGTAAAGTGCTGCCAGGTGCTTTCTCCCGGTGCATTCTCGCACTCGACGGTAATCAGCATGCAGGACTGCTCGTACTGCCAGGCATGAACCCCGATACCCGCCATCTGTCTGACCTGCGAGTTAGCGCCGTCCGCCCCAACGACCAGCTTCACGGCCAGTTCATCGCCGCTGTCGAGCGTCAGTAGATAGCCGCTCTCGTGAGGGTGCAGTGCCTTAATCGAGGCCGGAAAACGCAGCGTCACCTTCGGATGTGTCTCCAGCGCCTGCCAGAGCGCCAGCTGGAGTACGTTGTTTTCCACCATATAACCCAGGCGCGGCAGCTTCAGCTCAGCGGCATCAAACGCAACGTGGGCATTTTCCCACTCCCAGGTTTCAAGACGGCTGTAAGGATGCGCGCGCATTGCCAGCACCGCCTCCCAGACGCCCAGCCCGCGCAGCAGATCGACGGACGCCGCGCTGATCGCGGAAATGCGCACATCCGGTTTGCTGGCGGGATCGAAGGCCGGCGGAGCCGCCTGTTCAATTACCGTTACCTCAAATCCCTGCTGCGCCAGCCCCTGCGCCAGCGCGCCGCCGACCATACCGCCGCCGACAACGGCAACTTCGGTGTGTAGGAGTGTCATGGTCAATTTTCCTTATTGGAGAATCCCTTAAGTTTACCGGATTTTTGCGGTCCTGAGACACATAACCTTCATACTGGTCACAACCCCACCAAAGCATTACAATACGCGGCTTGCAATCCTGAGCTGAGCAAGTCGATGACTAAAAAACTCCATATAAAAACCTGGGGCTGTCAGATGAACGAATACGATTCATCCAAGATGGCCGATCTGCTGGATTCAACCCACGGATACCAGCTGACAGAAAATGTGAAAGAAGCGGACGTGCTGCTGCTGAACACCTGTTCGATTCGTGAAAAAGCGCAGGAAAAAGTCTTTCACGTGTTAGGCCGCTGGAAGCTTCTCAAGCGAAAAAATCCGGACCTGATCATCGGCGTGGGTGGCTGCGTTGCGTCGCAGGAAGGCAAGCTGATCCGCCAGAGAGCCCCGTATGTGGATATTGTCTTTGGCCCTCAGACCCTGCACCGCCTGCCCGAGATGATCAATCAGGTTCGCGGCAACCGCAGCCCGGTCGTTGACGTCAGCTTCCCGGAAATCGAAAAGTTTGACCGTCTGCCTGAGCCGCGCGCCGATGGCCCGACCGCCTTCGTCTCGATCATGGAAGGCTGCAACAAATACTGTACTTACTGCGTGGTACCGTACACCCGTGGTGAAGAGGTCAGCCGCCCGGCAGATGACATTCTGTTTGAAATCGCACAGCTTGCCGCGCAGGGCGTTCGCGAAGTGAACCTGCTGGGCCAGAACGTTAACGCCTGGCGCGGGGAAAACTACGACGGCACCACCGGCAGCTTTGCCGAACTGCTGCGTCTGGTGGCCGCGATTGACGGTATCGACCGCATTCGCTTTACCACCAGCCATCCGATGGAATTTACCGACGACATTATTGACGTCTATCGCGATACGCCAGAGCTGGTGAGCTTCCTGCACCTGCCGATTCAGTGCGGCTCTGACCGCGTGCTGAACCTGATGGGCCGCCCGCATACGGTGCTGGAGTACAAGTCCACCATCCGCAAGCTGCGTGAAGCGCGTCCGGATATCCAGATTAGCTCCGACTTTATCGTCGGCTTCCCTGGCGAAACCGCTGATGACTTCGAGCGCACCATGAAGCTCATCGGTGAAGTGAATTTTGACGTCAGCTACAGCTTCATTTTCTCTGCGCGTCCGGGAACACCGGCGGCCGATATGGTTGACGATGTTCCGGAAGAAGAGAAGAAACAGCGTCTGTATATTCTGCAGGAGCGTATCCTTCAGCAGGCCAACGCCTGGAGCCGCCGCATGCTCGGCACCGTTCAGCGCATTCTGGTGGAAGGCACCTCACGCAAGAGCATTATGGAACTGTCCGGTCGTACCGAGAACAACCGCGTGGTGAACTTTGAAGGCACCCCGGATATGATCGGTAAATTCGTAGACGTCGAGATTGTTGAAGTGCTGACCAACTCGCTGCGCGCGAAGGTAGTCCGCACCGAGGACGAAATGGGCCTGCGCATTGCCGAGTCACCGGAATCCGTGATCTCGCGCACCCGAAAAGAAAACGATTCTGGCGTTGGGATTTACCAGCCTTAATCCTCATGGCCTGCCCTTCCGGCAGGCCTTGTATTTCCTCTCATCGTCCCCAATATCTTCCGCAACGCTTGCGCCTTTATTCTGTGGCGTGAATAATTTCGGTAATGACCGTTTTATTACGTCCTGTCGCAACGGACCGGTTAACCAATTAAAGAGGAACAGTTTGAACATAGATACGCGTGAAATTAGCCTTGAGCCAGCAGACAACGCTCGCCTGCTGAGCCTGTGCGGGCCGTTTGATGACAATATCAAACAACTGGAGCGACGTCTGGGTATCGAAATCAATCGTCGCGATAATCATTTCAAACTTACCGGACGCCCTATCTGCGTCAACGCCGCTGCGGACATTCTGCGTAGCCTGTATGTTGATACCGCCCCAATGCGCGGCGAAACGCAGGATATCGAGCCGGAACAGATCCACCTCGCCATTAAAGAGGCGCGCGTGCTTGAGCAGAGCGCGGAAAGCGTGCCGGACTACGGCAAGGCCATTAACATCAAGACCAAACGTGGCGTCATTAAGCCGCGTACGCCAAACCAGGCGCAGTACATCGCCAATATCCTCGACCACGACATCACCTTCGGGGTGGGTCCGGCGGGGACGGGTAAAACCTATCTCGCCGTTGCCGCGGCGGTCGATGCGCTGGAGCGTCAGGAAATCCGCCGTATCCTGCTGACCCGCCCTGCCGTTGAAGCCGGTGAAAAACTGGGCTTCCTGCCAGGCGATCTGAGCCAGAAGGTCGACCCGTATCTGCGTCCTTTATACGATGCGCTGTTCGAAATGCTGGGCTTTGAGAAGGTCGAGAAGCTCATTGAGCGTAACGTTATCGAAGTTGCCCCGCTCGCCTACATGCGCGGTCGTACGCTGAACGATGCGTTCATCATTCTCGATGAGAGCCAGAACACCACCATTGAACAGATGAAAATGTTCCTGACGCGTATTGGCTTTAACTCGAAGGCGGTGATTACCGGCGACGTCACTCAGATTGACCTGCCGCGCAGTACCAAATCCGGTCTGCGCCACGCCATTGAGGTGCTGGCCGAGGTCGACGAAATCAGCTTTAACTTCTTCCACAGTGAAGACGTGGTACGCCACCCGGTGGTCGCGCGTATCGTTAATGCCTATGAAGCCTGGGAAGAGGCGGATCAGAAGCGTAAGACCGAACTGGCCGCAGAACGTAAGCGCGAAGCGCAGGAGCAAGAACAGAAATGAGTCAGGTGATCCTCGATTTACAGCTGGCCTGTGAAGACAATTCCGGCATGCCAGATGAGGCACAGTTTCAGAAATGGCTGGATGCCGTTATTCCTCAGTTTCAGGAAGAATCAGAAGTTACGATTCGCCTGGTGGATGAAGCGGAAAGCCATGAGCTTAACCTGACCTATCGCGGGAAAGATAAGCCGACCAACGTGCTCTCTTTCCCGTTCGAAGCGCCGCCGGGCATCGAGATGCCGCTGCTGGGCGATCTGATCATCTGCCGTCAGGTGGTTGAGCAGGAAGCCAAAGAGCAGCAAAAGCCGCTTGAGGCCCACTGGGCGCATATGGTGGTACACGGCAGCCTGCATCTGCTCGGCTACGATCATATTGAAGACGACGAAGCGGAAGAGATGGAGTCCCTCGAGACAGAGATAATGCTTGCTCTGGGCTATGAGGATCCGTACATTGCCGAGAAAGAATAGTCCGTCACCTGACGGACTCCCCTGCCGCCACGAAAGGACATCACGTGGCGGTAAACGTTGAACTAACAAGAGAACCCTTAACAAACGCCATGAGCGACGACAATTCACACAGTAGCGACACGACAACCAGTAAAAAGGGATTTTTCTCCCTCATTCTGAACCAGCTTTTCCACGGCGAACCGAAAAACCGTGATGAACTGCTGGAGCTGATTCGTGATTCCGGGCAGAACGACCTTATCGACGAAGATACGCGCGAAATGCTCGAAGGGGTAATGGACATCGCCGACCAGCGCGTTCGCGATATCATGATCCCCCGCTCGCAGATGATCACCCTGAAACGTAACCAGACGCTGGACGAGTGCCTCGATGTGATCATCGAATCCGCCCACTCGCGTTTCCCGGTCATCAGCGAAGACAAAGATCACATCGAAGGGATTTTGATGGCGAAAGATCTGCTGCCGTTTATGCGCAGCGATGCCGAAGCCTTCAGCATGGAAAAAGTGTTACGCCAGGCCGTGGTTGTGCCGGAAAGTAAACGTGTGGATCGGATGCTGAAAGAGTTTCGCTCTCAGCGTTACCACATGGCGATTGTTATTGATGAATTTGGTGGCGTTTCCGGTCTGGTCACGATCGAGGATATCCTTGAGCTGATCGTGGGCGAAATAGAAGACGAGTACGACGAAGAAGAAGATATCGACTTCCGTCAGCTTAGCCGCCACACCTGGACCGTGCGCGCGCTGGCCTCCATTGAAGACTTCAACGACGCCTTCGGAACCCACTTCAGCGATGAAGAGGTCGATACCATTGGCGGGCTGGTGATGCAGGCCTTTGGCCACCTCCCGGCGCGTGGAGAGACCGTTGACATCGACGGTTACCAGTTCAAAGTAGCCATGGCCGACAGCCGACGTATTATACAGGTTCACGTCAGAACGCCGGACGACTCACCGGTGCCAAAACTGGAAGATTAATGTAAATGGCATTTGCCCCATTGCTTGAACGCCAGCGCGTCCGTTTGCTGCTGGCGCTGTTACTCGGAGCCAGCGGTACGCTGGCTTTTTCTCCTTACGATATCTGGCCCGCGGCCATTCTCTCCCTGATGGGGCTTCAGGGTCTGACCCTGAACCGTCGTCCGGTACAGGCTGCCGCTATCGGCTACTTCTGGGGGCTGGGGCTGTTTGGCTCAGGCATCAACTGGGTTTATGTCAGCATCGCCCAGTTTGGCGGTATGCCTGGCCCGGTAAACGTCTTCCTGGTGGTACTGCTCGCCGCCTATCTCTCGCTCTATACCGGTCTGTTCGCCGGCATCCTTTCTCGCCTGTGGCCCAAAACCAACTGGCTGCGCGTCGCCATTGCCGCGCCGGTGGTCTGGCAGGTAACCGAGTTCCTGCGCGGCTGGGTGCTGACCGGCTTCCCGTGGCTGCAGTTCGGCTACAGCCAGATTGACGGCCCGCTGAAAGGCCTGGCACCGGTAATGGGTGTTGAAGCTATCAACTTCCTGCTGATGGTCGTGAGCGGCCTGCTGGTATTAGCGCTGGTCACGCGCGGCTGGAAACCGCTGGCTGTGGCGCTGGTGCTGTTCGCCCTACCCTTCCCGCTGCGCTATATCCAGTGGTTCACGCCTGAGCCCGATCGCGCCATGCGGGTTTCCATGGTGCAGGGGAATATCCCGCAGTCCATGAAGTGGGACGAAAAAGAGCTGCTGAACACGCTGAAGATCTACGCCAACGCTACCGAAGAGGTGATGGGTAAATCGCAGCTGATTATCTGGCCGGAGTCTGCCATTCCCGATCTGGAGATCAACCAGCAGCCGTTCCTCAACATGATGAACGATCTGCTGCTGGCCCGCGGCAGCACGCTGATCACCGGGATTGTCGATGCGCGTCTGAATCAGCAGAACCGCTACGACACCTACAACACCATCATTACGCTCGGCAAAGACAGCGAATACAGCTACCACTCCACTGACCGGTACAACAAGAACCACCTGGTGCCATTTGGTGAATTTGTGCCGCTGGAATCGATTCTGCGCCCGCTGGCCCCGTTCTTTGATTTGCCGATGTCCTCCTTCAGCCGCGGACCGTACGTTCAGCCTCAGCTGCACGCGCACGGCGCTGCCCTGACGCCGGCCATCTGCTACGAAATCATTCTCGGCGAGCAGGTGCGCGATAACTTCCGCCCGGATACTGACTATCTGCTGACCATCTCCAACGATGCCTGGTTTGGTAAGTCAATCGGCCCGTGGCAGCACTTCCAGATGGCTCGTATGCGCTCCCTGGAGCTGGCGCGTCCGCTGCTGCGCAGCACCAACAACGGCATCACCGCCGTGATTGGTCCTCAGGGTGAAATTCAGGCGATGATCCCGCAGTTTACCCGTGAGGTACTGACCGCTAACGTCACGCCGACCACGGGACTGACGCCATACGCCCGTACCGGCAACTGGTCGCTGTGGATACTGACCACGCTGTTCGGCTTTGGCGCGGTGCTGATGAGCCTGCGTCAGCGTCGTAAATAACCTTCCCTTCTGTTGCCGGGTGGCGCTGACGCTTACCCGGCAAATCCTCCCAAACTCCCATTCTGGCACGCCTATTGCTTTGTTTATTCAGGTAAACGCAGTTTGGCTTAACGTGCAACTTTGTCGCACCAGCGTAGATCATCGGTAGCACCGAAACGGTGCAACGGGAGATATTTGCCTCTGAATGGTGCGGCGCGCTTCGCAAAAATAAACAATAACGCAGCAAAATCTTTACATTAAGCCAGACTAAATGTTAACAAGCTTGCATAACACTGCACTCGCATTGCGCGAGATATAACAACATCACAATGGGTATCAATGCGTCGCTGGCGCTGATAAAAAAGGAGTTGGGTATGCAATTACGTAAACTGGCCACAGCAATGCTGGTTATGGGAATGTCTGCTGGCGTAGTTCACGCTGAAGATGCGCCTGCAGCAGGCAGCACTCTCGACAAGATTGCCAAAAACGGCGTCATCGTGGTCGGCCACCGTGAATCATCTGTCCCGTTCTCTTACTACGACAACACGCAAAAAGTCGTGGGCTATTCACAGGATTACTCCAACGCTATCGTTGAAGCCGTGAAGAAAAAGCTGAACAAACCTGACCTGCAGGTGAAGCTGATCCCTATCACTTCACAAAACCGTATTCCACTGTTGCAAAACGGCACCTTTGACTTCGAGTGTGGCTCCACCACCAACAACCTCGAGCGTCAAAAACAGGCTGCCTTCTCTGACACCATCTTTGTTGTAGGCACCCGCCTGCTGACGAAGAAAGGCGGTGAGATTAAAGACTTCGCTGACCTGAAAGGCAAAGCGGTTGTTGTAACCTCCGGTACCACGTCAGAAGTGCTGCTGCACAAGCTGAACGACGAGAAAAAAATGGATATGCGCATCATCAGCGCGAAAGACCATGGCGACTCCTTCCGTACCCTGGAAAGCGGTCGTGCCGTCGCGTTTATGATGGATGACGCCCTGCTGGCGGGTGAACGTGCGAAAGCGAAAAAACCAGACAACTGGGATATCGTCGGCACCGCGCAGTCGAAAGAAGCCTACGGCTGTATGCTGCGTAAAGACGATCCGCAGTTCAAAAAGCTGATCGATGACACCATCGCTCAGGTGCAGACCTCCGGCGAAGCGGAAAAATGGTTCGACAAATGGTTCAAGAACCCAATTCCACCTAAAAATCTGAACATGAATTTTGAACTGTCTGACGACATGAAAGCGCTGTTCAAATCTCCAAATGACAAGGCTCTTAACTAATTAGAACAACAGGGGCGGGATCTCCTGCCCTCTCGATTGTCGGGAAGCATGGACAGACTATACGTTGAGTGGTCGTTCCCCACTCAGCGCGAAAAATGAGCTTCTCACCAATCTTCGAGGGTAGCGCTGCTACCCTTTTTTTTCTGGAGTTTATTATGTCAATCGACTGGAACTGGGGCATATTTCTGCAACAAGCCCCGTTCGGCAACACCACCTATCTTGGCTGGCTGTGGAGCGGCTTTCAGGTCACCGTGGCATTATCGATAACGGCGTGGATCATCGCGTTTCTTGTCGGTTCTTTGTTCGGTATTCTGCGCACCGTCCCTAACCGTTTTCTTTCAACACTCGGCACCCTGTATGTGGAACTGTTCCGTAACGTTCCGCTGATCGTGCAATTCTTTACCTGGTATCTGGTTATCCCGGAACTGCTTCCGGAAAATATTGGCATGTGGTTCAAGTCGGAACTGGATCCGAACGTACAGTTCTTTGTCTCCTCCATGATGTGTCTGGGGCTGTTTACCGCTGCGCGCGTTTGCGAGCAGGTGCGTGCCGCCATTCAGTCATTGCCCCGTGGACAAAAAAATGCGGGTCTGGCGATGGGGTTAACCCTGCCACAGACCTACCGCTACGTGCTGCTGCCTAACGCCTACCGCGTCATCGTTCCGCCGATGACCTCCGAGATGATGAACCTGGTGAAAAACTCGGCCATCGCCTCGACCATCGGCCTGGTCGATATGGCTGCGCAGGCGGGCAAGCTGCTGGATTACTCCGCTCACGCGTGGGAATCCTTCACCGCGATCACGCTCGCCTATGTTCTGATAAACGCTTTCATCATGCTGGTGATGAACCTGGTTGAACGCAAAATTCGCCTGCCGGGCAACATGGGGGGCAAATAATGTACGAATTTGACTGGAGTTCTATCGTTCCATCCATGCCTTACCTGCTTGATGGCCTGATGATTACCTTAAAAATCACCGTCATTGCCATCATCGTCGGTATCGTCTGGGGCACCCTGCTGGCCGTTATGCGTCTGTCGAGCTTTAAGCCGCTCGCCTGGTTCGCGACCGCCTACGTTAACGTGTTCCGCTCCATCCCGCTGGTAATGGTGCTGCTGTGGTTTTACCTGATCGTGCCCGGCTTCCTGCAGAACGTGCTGGGGCTGTCGCCGAAAACCGATATCCGTCTGATCTCGGCGATGGTAGCGTTCTCGATGTTTGAGGCCGCTTACTATTCAGAGATTATCCGAGCGGGCATTCAGAGTATCTCCCGCGGACAGTCCAGCGCCGCGCTGGCGCTGGGGATGACGCACTGGCAGTCCATGCAGCTCATTATTCTGCCGCAGGCGTTTCGCGCCATGGTTCCGCTCCTGCTGACCCAGGGTATCGTGCTGTTCCAGGATACCTCGCTGGTCTACGTTCTGAGCCTGGCAGACTTCTTCCGTACCGCGTCAACCATCGGTGAGCGTGATGGTACGCAGGTTGAGATGGTGCTCTTCGCGGGTGCGGTCTATTTTGTGATTAGTTTAAGCGCGTCGCTGTTGGTCAGTTGGCTGAAGAAAAGGACGGTATAATGATTTCCCTGAAAAATGTTTCTAAATGGTATGGGCACTTTCAGGTGCTGACCGACTGCTCCACCGAAGTGAAAAAAGGCGACGTGGTGGTAGTGTGCGGGCCGTCCGGCTCCGGTAAATCGACGCTGATCAAAACCGTCAACGGACTGGAGCCAGTGCAGCAGGGTGAGATCGTCGTCAACGGTACTAAAGTCAACGACAAGAAAACCAACCTCGCCCAGCTTCGCTCTCACGTTGGCATGGTATTCCAGCATTTTGAGCTGTTCCCTCACCTCTCTATTATTGAGAACCTGACGCTGGCGCAGGTTAAAGTGCTTAAGCGTGATAAAAAAGCGTCGCGCGAGAAAGGTCTGAAGCTCCTGGAACGCGTTGGGCTTTCTGCGCATGCCGATAAGTTCCCGGCGCAGCTTTCTGGCGGCCAACAGCAGCGTGTGGCGATCGCCCGCGCGCTGTGCATGGATCCGGTGGCGATGCTGTTTGATGAGCCCACGTCGGCGCTCGATCCGGAGATGATCAACGAAGTGCTGGACGTGATGGTCGAACTGGCGCACGAAGGGATGACCATGATGGTGGTGACCCACGAAATGGGCTTCGCCCGTAAGGTGGCCAACCGCGTGATCTTTATGGACGAAGGGAAAATTGTCGAAGACTCACCGAAAGAAGAGTTCTTCGCTAACCCGAAATCCGAGCGCGCCAAAGACTTCCTCGCCAAAATCCTGCACTAATCTTCCCGGTGCGCAATCTGCGGATTGCGCACTGCTTCACGCTTTCACTCACTTCCTCTCGTCGGCGTCACATCGCAGCGTTAACCTTGTCACAAAATAACGCTACGTATGGAGAACGCTATGGCACAGCCTATTATTCTCGATTGCGATCCGGGTCATGATGACGCGATCGCGCTCGTCCTTGCACTTGCCTCCCCTGAACTCGACCTCAAAGCCGTCACCTCTTCTGCCGGAAACCAGACGCCGGATAAAACGCTGCGTAACGTTTTGCGTATGCTGACGTTGCTCAAGCGTACCGATATTCCCGTCGCTGGTGGAGCCCTCAAGCCCCTGATGCGTGAATTAATTATCGCGGATAACGTGCATGGTGAAAGCGGGCTGGACGGTCCGGCGCTGCCGGAGCCGGGCTTCGCGCCGCAAAACTGCACCGCCGTGGAGCTGATGGCGAAGGTGCTGCGCGAGAGCATGGAACCCGTGACGCTGGTGGCTACCGGGCCGCAAACCAACGTCGCGCTGCTGCTGAACAGCCACCCTGAACTGCACAGCAAAATAGCCCGTATCGTCATCATGGGCGGGGCCATGGGGCTGGGTAACTGGACGCCTGCGGCGGAGTTCAACATCTTTGTCGACCCGGAAGCCGCTGAGATTGTCTTCCAGTCAGGCTTACCGATTGTAATGGCGGGACTGGACGTTACCCATCGCGCGCAGATTATGGCGGACGATATTGAGCGCTTCCGTTCCGTTGGTAATCCGGTCGCGACAACCGTGGCCGAGCTGCTCGACTTCTTTATGGAGTATCACAAAGCCGAGAAATGGGGATTCCACGGCGCGCCCCTGCACGACCCGTGCACGATTGCCTGGCTGTTAAAGCCTGAGATATTCACCACGGTTGACCGCTGGGTTGGCGTGGAAACGCAGGGAAAATACACCCAGGGAATGACGGTGGTGGATTATTACTCGCTGACGGGGAATACGCCGAATACTACCGTGATGGTGGACATCGACAGGGAGGCGTTTGTGGATTTGCTGGCGGAAAGACTGGACTACTATAGTGCAGCCTGATGCCCTCACCCCTACCCTCTCCCACGGGGAGAGGGAGCAAACACTAAAAACGGCAACGGGGTTGCCGTTTTGCTTTTACCTTTTGCGGCCTGATGCCCTCACCCCGGCCCTCTCCCACAGGGAGAGGGAGCAAACCTGCGCTTTACCTAGGGCTCAAACGGACGACGCTGGAACTGATCGTGGCCGCATTTCGGGCACAGCGACAGAACCTCCGGCGTATACACCGCAATATGGTGGTGGCAATTCTCGCACACCAGATTTCCCAGCCCGACTACCTCACCACTGTGATAGACACCATGGTGGTTCAAATCCTGAAAGACCTCGCGCCACTCCAGCTGCGTTTTATCCGTAATATCGGCCAGCTCCTGCCACAGGCTCTCTTTGATCACCCGCATGAAAACGCTGTCCGTGACCTCCTCCTGGCTCTCCTGGTAGCTGCGCGCGAACTCTTCCAGATCGCGACGCACGGCGCGCGTCACCTCTTCCACTTCGGTTCGCGTTAACTCACCCGTTTGCGACACGCGGGCACGCGCCTGCTCCACCAGCGCATCGATATCGCGCTCGCCGTTACGCAGTCGTTCCGTCAGTGTCGCCACCAGTTCGCGGTAAAATTGAGCAACCTTGTTCATCATTTTGCCTCCCGGGTAAGTAACTATTTCTAATAATAGACCTTATTTCATCGCCGCTTTGTCAGGTGAAGCACAGACCCGGTAAATTCCTGCAAAGCGCATTTGTGCGAAAGGCTGTTTTGACGCGGGCGTTTGGGCTATGCTATGCGGATCTGAATGACCACATCCATTGGCTACATTTGTAGCTGTATTGAAAACAGGACCACTGGCTGCCATGCAAGAGCAATACCGCCCGGAAGAGATAGAATCAAAAGTCCAGCAACACTGGGACGAGAAGCGCACCTTTGAAGTAACCGAAGACGAGAGCAAAGAGAAGTATTACTGCCTGTCGATGCTTCCCTATCCTTCTGGTCGACTACACATGGGCCATGTGCGTAACTACACCATTGGCGATGTGATCGCACGTTACCAGCGTATGCTGGGCAAAAACGTTCTGCAGCCTATCGGCTGGGATGCGTTCGGTCTGCCTGCGGAAGGCGCGGCGGTCAAAAACAACACCGCACCGGCCCCGTGGACATACGACAACATCGCGTACATGAAAAACCAGCTCAAAATGCTGGGCTTTGGCTATGACTGGAGCCGCGAGCTGGCAACCTGTACCCCGGAATACTACCGCTGGGAGCAGAAGTTCTTCACCGAGCTGTACAAAAAAGGCCTGGTGTATAAGAAGACCTCTGCCGTTAACTGGTGTCCGAATGACCAGACCGTTCTCGCGAACGAACAGGTTATCGATGGCTGCTGCTGGCGCTGCGACACCAAAGTTGAGCGTAAAGAGATCCCACAGTGGTTTATCAAAATCACCGCTTACGCTGATGAGCTGCTGAACGATCTGGATAATCTGGACCACTGGCCAGATACCGTGAAGACCATGCAGCGCAACTGGATCGGCCGTTCTGAAGGTGTGGAGATTACCTTCAACGTTGAGAACTACGACCAGACTCTGACTGTCTACACCACCCGTCCGGACACCTTCATGGGCGCGACCTACCTGGCCGTGGCTGCAGGTCACCCGCTGGCGCAGAAAGCGGCAGAAAACAATCCGGAACTGGCTACCTTCATCGATGAGTGCCGCAACACCAAAGTGGCCGAAGCCGACATGGCGACGATGGAGAAAAAAGGCGTTGCGACAGGCTTCTATGCTAAGCATCCGCTGACTGGCGAAGCGATCCCGGTCTGGGCAGCGAACTTCGTACTGATGGAGTACGGTACAGGTGCGGTAATGGCTGTTCCGGGCCACGATCAGCGCGACTACGAGTTTGCCACCAAATACAACCTGCCGATTAAAGCCGTTATTCTGGCCGCCGATGGTTCTGAACCAGACCTGTCCGAAAACGCGCTGACTGAAAAAGGCACCCTGTTCAACTCCGGTGAATTCAGCGGTCTGAGCTTCGAAGAGGGCTTTAACGCCATCGCCGACAAGCTGGCCTCCCTTGGCGTGGGCGAGCGTAAAGTTAACTTCCGTCTGCGCGACTGGGGTGTTTCCCGTCAGCGTTACTGGGGTGCGCCAATTCCAATGGTGACGCTGGAAGATGGCACCGTGATGCCAACGCCAGAAGATCAGCTGCCGGTGATCCTGCCGGAAGACGTCGTCATGGACGGCATCACCAGCCCGATCAAAGCCGATCCTGAGTGGGCAAAAACCACCGTCAACGGCCAGCCTGCGCTGCGTGAAACCGACACCTTTGACACCTTTATGGAGTCATCCTGGTACTATGCGCGCTACACCTGCCCGCAGTATCAGGAAGGTATGCTGGATTCCAAAGCGGCAAACTACTGGCTGCCGGTAGATATCTACATCGGTGGTATCGAACACGCCATCATGCACCTGCTCTACTTCCGCTTCTTCCACAAGCTGATGCGCGATGCGGGCATGGTGAACTCTGACGAACCTGCAAAACAGCTGCTGTGCCAGGGCATGGTGCTGGCGGATGCCTTCTATTACGTCGGTGCCAACGGCGAGCGTAACTGGGTTTCTCCGGTTGACGCGATCGTTGAACGCGACGAGAAGGGCCGTATCGTGAAGGCCAAAGACGCCGAAGGTCATGAGCTGGTCTACACCGGCATGAGCAAGATGTCTAAGTCGAAAAACAACGGTATCGACCCGCAGGTGATGGTTGAGCGTTACGGTGCAGATACCGTGCGTCTGTTCATGATGTTTGCTTCTCCGGCGGACATGACGCTGGAGTGGCAGGAGTCTGGCGTGGAAGGTGCAAACCGCTTCCTGAAACGCGTCTGGAAACTGGTTTACGAACACACTGCACTGGGCGATGCCCCGGCGCTGAATGCCGCCGCACTGACTGAAGATCAGCAGGCGCTGCGTCGCGATGTTCATAAAACGATTGCAAAAGTGACCGATGATATTGGTCGTCGTCAGACCTTCAATACCGCAATTGCGGCTATTATGGAACTGATGAACAAGCTGGCGAAGGCTTCGCAGGACGGCGAGCAGGATCGTGCTTTAATGCGTGAAGCGCTGCTGGCCGTTGTTCGCATGCTGAACCCGTTCACACCGCACGTTAGCTTTACCCTGTGGCAGGAGCTGAAAGGCGAAGGCGATATCGACAACGCGCCGTGGCCGCAGGCTGACGAATCAGCGATGGTGGAAAACACGACGCTGGTCGTGGTCCAGGTGAACGGCAAAGTCCGCGGTAAAATTACCGTGGCGGTCGATGCAACCGAAGAACAGGTTCGCGAGCGCGCGGGCCAGGAACCTCTGGTCGCAAAATATCTTGAGGGCGTTACCGTACGTAAAGTGATCTACGTACCGGGTAAACTGCTCAATCTGGTCGTTGGCTAAGCGCGGGAGGAAACGTGCGACAACTGGCAACAATACTCTTATCACTGGCGGTGCTTGTCACCGCTGGCTGTGGCTGGCACCTGCGCAATACCACGGCGGTGCCCGCTGAGATGAAAACGATGATTTTCGACTCACCAGATCCGAATGGCCCACTCAGCCGGGCCATTCGTAATCAGCTGCGTCTCAACGGCGTAGAGATTGTCGAAAAACAAACCCTGCGCCAGGATGTACCGTCTCTGCGTGTTATAGGTGGCGGCCTGTCGAGAGATACAGCCTCTATCTTCCAGGATGGCCGTACAGCTGAGTATCAAATGGTGTTGACGGTCGACGCGGCAGTCCTGATCCCCGGTAAAGACATCTACCCGATCAGCACGAAAGTATACCGTTCGTTCTTCGATAACCCGCAGACGGCGCTGGCAAAAGATGCCGAACAGCAGATTATCATCAACGAAATGTACGACAAGGCAGCGGAACAGCTGATCCGTAAACTGCCAAGTATTGCAGCGTCAACTAAACAAGGATCTGACATCGTTGAAAAACCGGTTGCTGGCACGCTTCCTGCTGCTAACTCTCTGGGTAAATGATGATCAGGCTGTATCCTGAACAACTCCGCGCGCAGCTCAATGAAGGGCTGCGCGCGGCGTATCTGCTTCTTGGAAACGATCCGTTATTACTTCAGGAAAGCCAGGATGCCGTGCGGCATGCTGCCGCCGCGCAGGGCTTCGATGAACACCACACCGTCCAACTGGACAACAACACCGACTGGAACTCCCTCTTCTCGCTTTGTCAGGCGATGAGCCTTTTCGCCTCGCGCCAGACTATTCAGATCCTGCTGCCTGAAAATGGTCCTAACGCGGCCATGAACGAGCAGCTCGCCACGCTGGTCAGCCTGTTACACAGCGATCTGCTCTTTATTGTGCGTGGCAACAAGCTTACCAAAGCCCAGGAAAACGCGGCATGGTTTACCCAGATCGCCGCCCACGCGGTGCAGGTCACCTGTCAGACGCCTGAGCAGGCGCATCTGCCCAAATGGGTGTCAGCGAGAGCGAAGCAGAACAACCTTCAACTGGATGATGCGGCGAATCAACTGCTGTGCTACTGCTATGAAGGTAACCTGCTGGCACTGGCGCAGGCGCTGGACAGACTCTCCCTGCTCTGGCCGGATGGCAAGCTGACCTTGCCGCGCGTCGAGCAAGCCGTTAACGACGCGGCGCACTTCACGCCGTTCCACTGGGTGGACGCGCTACTGTCGGCAAAAAGCAAACGCGCCCTGCATATTCTGCAACAGCTGCGTCTTGAAGGGAGCGAACCCGTTATTCTGCTGCGTACGCTGCAGCGCGAATTACTGCTGCTGATTACGCTCAAGCGCCAGTCTGCCCATACGCCGCTGCGTTCGCTGTTTGATAAACACCGCGTGTGGCAAAATCGCCGGGCTTTGACCACCGAGGCCGTCAACCGCCTGAGTCATGAACAGCTTCGTCAGGCTGTACAGCTTCTGATGCGCGCTGAGCTCACGTTAAAACAAGATTACGGCCAGTCGGTCTGGGCGGAGCTGGAAAGCCTTTCTCTGCTGCTCTGCCACAAGGCGCTGGCAGACGTTTTTATTGATGGATAGTATGCATTCTTTACAGGCCCTGTATGGCGGCACCTTCGACCCGGTACATTACGGGCACCTGAAGCCGGTTGAAATTCTGGCGAATTTGATCGGCCTTCAGCGCGTCACCATCATGCCCAATAATGTTCCGCCCCATCGTCCACAGCCGGAGGCGACCAGCGAGCAGCGAAAAGCGATGCTCGCCCTTGCCATCGAAGATAAACCGCTCTTCCAACTTGATGAGCGTGAGCTGCGTCGCGACACGCCCTCCTGGACGTCACAGACGCTTCAGGAGTGGCGCACAGAACAGGGTCCAGACCAGCCGCTGGCGTTTATCATCGGCCAGGATTCCCTGCTGAATTTACCCACATGGCATCAGTATGAAACCATTCTGGAGAACAGCCATCTGCTCGTCTGCCGCCGCCCTGGCTATCCTCTGACCATGCGTGAAGCGCAGTACCAGCAGTGGCTGGAAGATCATCTCACCGATAATGTTGAAGATCTTCACAATCGGCCTGCCGGGAAGATCTATCTGGCGGAAACGCCGTGGTTCGATATCTCTGCAACCCTCATACGTGAGCGTTTACAGCAGGGTTTAGCCTGTGACGATCTACTGCCAGCCCCGGTGCTGGCGTATATCCATACGCACGGGTTGTATCAGAAAAGCGCAGATGAATAGCCGGAGGGCATAAAAAGCGGCTTATTGTTTATCCTGCCTTGACAGGTTAAGCCATACTGTTATTCTCCGCTGCCAGACTTTCCCGCCGATCATTGCTTTACAGAAATTGTTTTACAAAAATGGCGATGCAATCTCAGGCAGAGGGTGGGATGATACCCGCCTTCAAAAGCCCGGTCGGAGACATTTGTCCCGACACAGGCGTGAGTTCAGGTATACTGTCTGGCTACGAATTCAACGTTTTACAATCTCATTCACCCCAGGGGGAAAACTTGCAGGGTAAAGCACTCCAGGATTTTGTTATTGACAAAATTGATGACCTGAAAGGTCAGGACATCATCGCTATCGACGTTAAGGGTAAATCCAGTATTACCGACTGCATGATCATCTGCACCGGTACCTCTACGCGTCATGTTGTTTCGATTGCCGATCACGTGGTTCAGGAATCGCGTGCAGCAGGACTGTTGCCACTGGGTGTTGAAGGTGAAGCAACGGCTGACTGGGTGGTTGTCGACCTCGGCGATGTGATTGTCCACGTCATGCAGGACGAGAGCCGTCGCCTGTATGAGCTGGAAAAACTCTGGGGTTAATGCGTGAAGTTGCAGCTGGTCGCCGTCGGCACCAAAATGCCGGACTGGGTACAAACCGGTTTTACTGAATATCTGCGTCGTTTTCCAAAAGACATGCCGTTCGAACTGGTGGAAATTCCCGCCGGTAAGCGCGGCAAGAACGCGGATATCAAACGTATTCTCGATAAAGAGGGCGAACTGATGCTGGCTGCCGCAGGCAAAAACCGCATCGTCACCCTCGATATTCCAGGAAAACCCTGGGATACGCCGCAGCTGGCGCACGAACTGGAGCGCTGGAAGCAGGATGGCCGTGACGTCAGTCTGTTGATTGGCGGTCCAGAAGGGTTATCCCCCGCCTGCAAAGCGGCGGCTGAACAAAGTTGGTCCCTCTCCGCGCTGACGCTTCCCCACCCGCTCGTTCGGGTACTGGTGGCAGAGAGCCTGTATCGCGCGTGGAGCATTACTACCAACCACCCCTATCACCGCGAGTAATGACTGACCAGGGTAGATTAAGCAGCGGATGAAACTACAGAATTCTTTTCGCGACTATACGGCTGAGTCCGCGCTGTTTGTGCGCCGGGCGCTGGTCGCCTTTACCGGGATTTTGCTGCTTACCGGCGTGCTGATCGCCAACCTTTACAATCTGCAAATTGTCCGCTTTACCGACTACCAGACGCGCTCAAACGAAAACCGTATCAAGCTGGTGCCTATCGCTCCCAGCCGCGGCATTATTTACGATCGTAACGGCACGCCGCTGGCGTTAAACCGCACCATCTATCAAATCGAGATGATGCCGGAAAAAGTTGATAATGTTCAGGATACGCTGGAAGCGCTGAAAAGCGTTGTCGACCTTAACGATGACGATATCGCGGCCTTCAAAAAAGAGCGCTCCCGCTCTCACCGTTTCACCTCCATCCCGGTTAAAACCAACCTGACGGAAGTCCAGGTAGCCCGCTTTGCGGTAAACCAGTACCGCTTCCCCGGCGTGGAAGTGAAGGGTTACAAGCGTCGCTACTACCCCTACGGCTCCGCGCTGACGCATGTGATTGGCTACGTCTCCAAGATTAACGACAAAGACGTCGACCGCCTTGATAAAGACGGCAAGCTGGCAAACTACGCTGCAACGCACGATATCGGTAAGCTGGGGATCGAACGTTACTACGAAGACGTTTTGCACGGGCAAACCGGCTATGAAGAAGTTGAGGTTAACAACCGCGGCCGCGTGATTCGCCAGCTGAAAGAAGTCCCTCCTCAGGCGGGGCATGACGTCTATCTGACCCTCGACCTTAAGCTGCAGCAGTATATCGAAACCCTGCTGGCGGGCAGCCGTGCAGCCGTTGTGGTCACCGATCCTCGTACCGGCGGCATTCTGGCAATGGTGTCTATGCCCAGCTATGACCCGAACCTGTTCGTTGACGGCATTTCCAGTAAGGACTATTCCGGTCTGCTGAATGACCCGAACACGCCGCTGGTGAACCGCGCGACGCAAGGGGTTTATCCGCCGGCATCAACGGTTAAGCCGTACGTGGCGGTTTCTGCGCTGAGTGCCGGCGTCATTAACCGTAATACCAGTCTGTTTGACCCGGGCTGGTGGCAACTGCCTGGTTCAGATAAACGCTATCGTGACTGGAAAAAATGGGGCCACGGTCATCTGAACGTCACCAAATCGCTGGAAGAATCTGCGGATACCTTCTTCTATCAGGTGGCGTATGACATGGGGATCGACCGCCTGTCAGAGTGGATGAGCAAATTCGGTTACGGGCATTACACCGGCGTTGACCTCTCCGAAGAACGTTCTGGCAACATGCCAACGCGTGAATGGAAGCTGAAGCGCTTTAAAAAACCGTGGTATCAGGGTGACACCATTCCGGTGGGTATCGGCCAGGGCTACTGGACGGCAACACCGCTTCAGATGAACAAGGCCATGATGATCCTCATCAATGACGGCGTGGTAAAAGTGCCTCATCTGCTACAGAGCACGGTTGAAGACGGCAAAAAAGTGCCGTGGAACCAGCCGCATGAGGCCCCGGTGGGTGACATTCATTCCGGCTTCTGGGAAATTGCGAAAGACGGTATGTACGGCGTGGCAAACCGCCCGAACGGTACCGCGCATAAGTACTTCACCGGTACGCCGTACAAAGTGGCCGCAAAATCCGGTACTGCGCAGGTGTTCGGTCTGAAAGCCAACGAAACCTATAACGCGCACCGCATTGCTGAACGTCTGCGTGACCATAAGCTGATGACGGCGTTTGCCCCTTATGATAACCCGCAGGTTGCGGTGGCGATGATTCTGGAGAACGGCGGTGCCGGTCCAGCTGTAGGGACCATCATGCGCCAGATCCTTGACCACATTATGCTGGGTGATAACAACACCGAACTGCCGGCTGAAAACCCGGCCGCCGCTGCGGCGGAGGACCAATAATCATGACGGATAATCCAAATAAAAAATCGCTGTGGGACAAAATCCACATCGACCCAGCCATGCTGCTGATCCTGCTGGCCCTGCTGCTTTACAGCGCCCTGGTTATCTGGAGCGCCAGCGGCCAGGACATCGGCATGATGGAGCGCAAAATTGGCCAGATTGCCATGGGTCTGATCATTATGGTGGTGATGGCGCAGATCCCGCCGCGCGTCTACGAAGGCTGGGCGCCCTACCTCTACATCTTCTGTATTATTTTGCTGGTTGCGGTAGATGCGTTTGGCGCCATTTCAAAAGGGGCGCAGCGCTGGCTGGATTTGGGGATTGTCCGCTTCCAGCCCTCGGAGATTGCCAAAATCGCCGTGCCACTGATGGTGGCACGCTTTATCAACCGCGACGTCTGTCCGCCGTCTCTGAAGAATACCGCCATCGCGCTGGTGCTGATTTTCCTGCCAACGCTGCTGGTTGCGGCACAGCCTGACCTTGGCACCTCAATCCTTATCGCGCTCTCCGGCCTGTTTGTCCTCTTCCTGTCGGGCCTGAGCTGGCGCCTGATTGGCATCGCGGTGGTGCTGATAGCGGCGTTCATCCCTATTCTCTGGTTCTTCCTGATGCACGATTACCAGCGCCAGCGCGTCATGATGCTACTCGATCCGGAAACCGATCCGCTGGGCGCGGGCTATCATATTATTCAGTCGAAGATTGCAATTGGCTCCGGGGGCCTGCGCGGTAAAGGCTGGCTGCACGGTACGCAGTCGCAGCTGGAATTTTTACCGGAACGCCACACCGATTTTATCTTTGCCGTACTGGCGGAAGAGCTGGGGCTGGTTGGCATTCTGATACTTCTTGCGCTGTATGTCCTGCTGATCATGCGGGGATTGTGGATTGCAGCGCGTGCACAAACCACGTTTGGTCGCGTCATGGCTGGCGGGTTGATGCTGATTTTATTCGTTTATGTCTTCGTAAATATTGGTATGGTGAGTGGTATTCTGCCGGTGGTAGGCGTACCGCTGCCGCTGGTGAGTTACGGAGGCTCGGCACTGATCGTGTTGATGGCCGGGTTTGGTATCGTGATGTCGATCCATACCCACAGAAAAATGTTGTCAAAAAGCGTATAAAAATAAGGGGATCGGAATGCGTAAGCAGTGGCTGGGGATCTGCATCGCGGCAAGTTTACTTGCGGCCTGCACAAGTGATGATGGTCAGCAACAGGCAACCGTCGCGCCGCCGCAGCCTGCGGTGTGTAATGGCCCGATCGTTGAAATCAGCGGTGCCGATCCCGTTTATGAACCGCTGAATGCCAGTGCCAATCAGGATTACGAGCGCGACGGCAAAAGCTATAAAATTGTTCAGGATCCTTCCCGTTTCAGTCAGGCAGGCTTTGCCGCCATTTATGATGCCGAGCCAGGCAGTAACCTGACGGCTTCCGGGGAGGCGTTCGACCCAATGCAACTGACGGCGGCACACCCAACGCTGCCGATTCCGAGCTACGCCCGTATCACCAACCTGGCGAATGGCCGCATGATCGTCGTGCGTATCAACGATCGCGGCCCGTACGGGAATGACCGGGTGATTTCCCTCTCGCGCGCGTCTGCCGATCGCCTGAACACCTCGAACAACACCAAAGTTCGTATTGACCCGATTATCGTCGCGCAGGATGGTTCGCTCTCCGGACCGGGTACCGCGTGTACAACGGTGGCGAAACAGACCTATGCCCTTCCTGACCGCCCAAATCTTGACGGCGGAATGGGAAGCGTCTCGTCTCCGGCAGAGCCTGCTCAGCCGGGAGGAGAAATACGCCCGATTAGCAATGACACGCTGCAAAGCGAGGATGCTACCGGCGCGCCGGTAAAGAGTAGCGGCTTTCTTGGCGCACCGACGACCTTAGCCGCGGGCGTGCTGGAAGGCAGTGAACCCACTCCAGCCCCTGCTCCCGTCGCTACGCCAGCGACCCAGCCGGCTCCCGTAACGGCGCCAGCGGCCACGCAAAGTGCGGCGGTGGCGGCTCCAGCAGCGGCCAGCGGAAGCTATGTGGTTCAGGTAGGCGCAGTGAGCGATCAGGCCCGGGCCAAACAGTATCAACAGCGTCTGAGCCAGCAGTTTGGCGTACCAGGACGCGTTGAGCAGAACGGCGCGGTCTGGCGCATTCAGATGGGGCCGTTTGCCAGCAAATCGCAGGCAGCCTCCCTGCAGCAGCGTCTGCAGAATGAAGCTCAACTTCAGTCATTTATCGCTGTTGCGAAATAATTAACCGGCGGTATCCGAATTGTCAGTTAGTGTAAAACACATTCACAAACTCATGCTTAAAGTCGGATGCCTGCCTGAATAGCATTTGCTATAGTAAGGCACTTTTTTTAATTCCATCACGGATGTCGTAGTTCTGACCATGAAGACCACTTTTTCTGCTCGTTTTGTGCAGCGCATGGCGCTGACCACGGCCCTTTGCGCGGCTGCTCTTTCTGCAGCTCACGCCGATGACCTGAATATCAAGACCATGATCCCTGGCGTTCCGCAAATCGATGCGGAATCCTACATCCTGATCGATTACAACTCTGGCAAAGTGCTGGCAGAACAGAATGCCGATGCCCGCCGTGATCCGGCCAGCCTGACCAAAATGATGACCAGCTACGTTATCGGCCAGGCGATGAAGGCAGGTAAATTCAAAGAATCGGATCTGGTCACCATCGGTAACGATGCGTGGGCAACCGGGAACCCTGTCTTCAAAGGTTCCTCTCTGATGTTCCTGAAGCCGGGTATGCAGGTTCCTGTTTCCCAGCTGATTCGTGGTATCAACCTGCAGTCGGGTAACGATGCCTGCGTGGCGATGGCCGATTTCGCCGCCGGTAGCCAGGATGCCTTCGTGGGTCTGATGAACAGCTACGTTACCGCGCTGGGTCTGAAAAACAGCCACTTCCAGACCGTACACGGCCTGGACGCAGACGGTCAGTACAGCTCCGCACGTGATATGGCCCTGATTGGTCAGGCGCTGATCCGCGATGTCCCTAACGAATACTCTATCTACAAAGAAAAAGAGTTCACCTTCAACGGGATTCGTCAGACCAACCGTAACGGTCTGCTGTGGGATAACAGCCTGAACGTTGACGGCATTAAAACTGGCCATACCGACAAAGCGGGCTACAACCTGGTGGCCTCTGCTACTGAAGGTCAGATGCGTCTGATCTCTGCCGTGATGGGCGGCCGCACCTTTAAAGGTCGTGAAACAGAAAGCAAGAAGCTGCTGACCTGGGGCTTCCGCTTCTTCGAAACCGTGAATCCACTGAAAGCAGGCAAAGAGTTTGCGTCTGAACCCGTCTGGTTCGGCGACAACGACCGTGCTTCTCTCGGCGTTGATAAAGACCTCTACCTGACCATTCCGCGCGGTCGTATGAAGGATCTGAAAGCCAGCTACGTGCTGAACAGCACCGAGCTGCACGCCCCGCTGCAGAAAAACCAGGTTGTAGGCACGATCAACTTCCAGCTGGATGGAAAAACGATCGATCAGCGTCCGCTGGTTGTCCTGCAAGAAATTCCTGAAGGCAATTTCTTCGGCAAAATCATTGATTACATTAAATTGATGTTCCACCACTGGTTTGGTTAAAAATTGAACACTTGAAAGTGTGATTTTGATCCCCATATACTAAGTATCCTGATAACTCCCACCTGACGTGGGAGTTATTATTTTTTGACGTTACGCCGGAGCTGACATGAAAACCAAACTTAACGAACTGCTTGAATTCCCTACCCCATTTACCTACAAAGTAATGGGTCTGGCGAAACCTGAGCTGGTTGATCAGGTGGTTGAAGTGGTACAGCGCCATGCGCCGGGTGACTACTCTCCGTCAGTAAAACCAAGCAGCAAGGGCAACTACCACTCGGTTTCTATCACCATCACTGCGACACACATTGAGCAGGTTGAGACGCTGTACGAAGAGCTCGGCAATATCGAAATCGTTCGTATGGTACTGTAGTCCCTTTGCGGTTACCCGGTTTGCCGGGTAACCCTTCTCCCCGCTGTGATATACTCCCCCCACACTTTTTGTCCCTCGTCTTCGGAGACGCAGTTTTGTATCAGGATAAAATTCTGGTCCGTCACCTCGGGCTGCAACCTTATGAGCCTGTCTCCCAGGCCATGCATGACTTCACCGATTCACGCGATGACAGCACCCCAGATGAAATCTGGCTGGTCGAACACCTGCCGGTATTTACGCAGGGTCAGGCGGGTAAAGCAGAACATCTATTAATGACGGGAGATATCCCGGTTATTCAGAGCGATCGCGGCGGTCAGGTCACGTACCATGGGCCCGGGCAGCAGGTGATGTACGTCCTGCTCAATCTGAAACGCAGAAAGCTGGGCGTGCGTGAACTGGTCACTTTACTGGAACAAACCGTCGTCAACACGCTGGCGGAATATGGTATTGACGCGCATCCGCGTGCCGATGCGCCGGGCGTTTACGTTGGGGAAATGAAGATCTGCTCCCTGGGGCTGCGTATTCGAAAAGGCTGTTCATTCCATGGCCTGGCATTGAATATCAATATGGATCTCGCGCCGTTCCAGCGCATAAACCCCTGCGGCTACGCCGGCATGGAAATGACGCAAATGCGCCAGTGGGTAGAAGCCGCTACGCCCGAACATATTCGTCCCGTGCTTTTGAAGAACGTGTTAGCGCTACTTAACAATCCCCCACACGAATATATCCCTGCTTAATATATCGTACAACAGGGCTCGATAATTTGACGGGCCACTGTTTATTTACCGCTTTTGCACTTTACAATAATCCACAGATTCTATATTTTCGAAGCGCCCGAATATTACCGCTACATATTATTTAGCCTCCAGCAAGCTCGGCAAACACGGCATAAGTAACGTGAGCAATTATCACACAACTGTTTGCTTTTGATAAACAAGTGAAACAAAACCAACACTTTACGAATCTCTACAAGCATAATAAATAAATTCAACTATCATTCATATTGTGAATGTATACGGGGTGAAAGCGTGGAGTATAATAATTTACCAGCCAAACGACTGAATGAACCTGGTGGCGAAGACAAGCCGCAAATTTTTCGGACTTTACGTAATATTGATCTCAATTTACTGACTATTTTTGAGGCAGTATATGTCCATAAAGGTATCGTTAACGCTGCGAAAATTCTTAATCTCACGCCATCAGCAATAAGTCAGTCAATCCAAAAGCTACGCGCTATATTTCCTGACCCGTTATTTATTCGTAAGGGCCAGGGGGTAACGCCGACGGCTTACGCCACGCATCTCCACGAGTACATCAGCCAGGGGCTGGAGTCGATTCTGGGCGCACTGGATTTAACCGGGAGCTATGATAAGCAGAGAACCATCACCATCGGCTGCTCCCCTTCTGTGGGTGTGCTGGTGATGCCGGCGATCTTCCAGGCCGTGAAAGAGCATGCTCCGCAGCTCCTGCTTCGTAATGTGCCGCTCAATGAACCTGACATTCAGCTTGCCCAGTTCCAGACGGACCTGATTATTGAAAGCGGCAGCTTCAGTGCCAGAGCGCTGGGTCAAAATGTGCTCTATTCGGATAACCTGGTGCTGGTTTGCCGGCAGCAGCATCCGGTTCTCAGCGAACCGCTGACCATCGAAAACCTGCGCAACTACGACCACTCGTCTTTCATGACCGAAGGGCAGTCTAACCACGCCCTTCGTCAGCGTATTGATGAAATTTTCCCGGAACGTCAGATCAGCTTCAGCAGTTACAATATGTTTACCACCGCATCGCTGATTGGCAGCAGCGATATGCTGTGCGTTATGCCATCACGCCTGTACAGCCTGCTACAAAAATGCTGGCCGCTGGAGAGCATTCCACTCAGTCAGCTTAATGCGGAATCAATCGAGATTTCACTGCATTACAACAAGCTGAGTTTACGCGACCCGGTTCTGGAAAACGTCATCCGCATTATCCGTCAGGCCTTCTGAAAGGTTTAGCCAGCACAAGACCCTGCACCAGGCAGGGCGAAAGGCACAAAACAACAACTATTTTACAAATTGGCGATCTGGCAGGCTGCTTTAACGACCGTTTCAATGATATACTGCCTGTCGTTCGTTCAAAAATAGTTGATAAATACAACATTCCCTTGAATTGAAACGCTTTCCTTCGATATTCGCAACTGGAACACGCACGCTATGAGTAAACCCATTGTGATGGAACGCGGTGTTAAATACCGCGATGCCGATAAAATGGCCCTTATCCCGGTTAAAAACGTGGCTACAGAGCGCGAGGCGCTGTTAAGAAAACCGGAATGGATGAAAATCAAACTTCCGGCCGACTCTT
Source organism: Enterobacter sp. C6 (assembly GCF_008122455.1). Taxonomy (NCBI): domain Bacteria; kingdom Pseudomonadati; phylum Pseudomonadota; class Gammaproteobacteria; order Enterobacterales; family Enterobacteriaceae; genus Enterobacter; species Enterobacter sp. C6. Next base: position 21,949 of record NZ_QPFW01000228.1, on the reverse strand, counting down.
CGCGTATCCAGGGGATCAAAGCGGCGATGCGCAAGAATGGCCTTCACTCCGTATGTGAAGAAGCCTCTTGTCCGAACCTTGCTGAATGTTTCAATCACGGTACCGCGACGTTTATGATTCTGGGTGCTATCTGTACCCGCCGCTGCCCGTTCTGCGATGTTGCTCATGGCCGTCCAGTCGCACCTGATGCTAACGAACCCCAGAAACTGGCGCAGACCATTGCTGACATGGCGCTGCGCTATGTGGTTATCACCTCCGTTGACCGTGACGATCTGCGTGACGGTGGTGCTCAGCACTTCGCCGACTGTATTACGGCCATTCGCGAGAAAAGCCCTAACATCAAAATCGAGACGCTGGTGCCTGACTTCCGTGGCCGTATGGACCGCGCGCTGGATATCCTGACCGCAACGCCGCCAGATGTGTTTAACCACAACCTGGAGAACGTGCCGCGTCTCTACCGTCAGGTCCGCCCGGGCGCTGACTATAACTGGTCTCTGAAACTGCTGGAGCGTTTCAAAGAAGCGCATCCGCATATTCCGACCAAGTCTGGTCTGATGGTGGGGCTGGGTGAAACCAATGAGGAAATCATTGAGGTGATGCGCGATCTTCGCCGCCACGGTGTGACCATGTTGACCCTGGGGCAGTATCTGCAGCCAAGCCGTCACCACCTGCCGGTACAGCGCTACGTTAGCCCGGATGAGTTCGATGAAATGAAAGCCGAAGCGATGGCGATGGGCTTCACCCACGCAGCCTGCGGCCCGTTCGTTCGCTCCTCATACCATGCCGATATGCAGGCAAAAGGCGAAGAAGTTAAATAATGCTGTAATATTCTTTTACAGTAATACAAAAAACCGGCCTCGTGAGCCGGTTTTTTTTTCGCAAGCCCTCAGGCGTTGCTGTCACTCTTTGTGAGAAAGCTTGTCTGCCGGGACGTCATCCTCGGCGCTTTTCTTCGCCGCTGCATCATCGTCGTTCATCGCTTTCTTAAAGCCTTTGATGGCAGCCCCCAGGTCACCACCCAGCGTGCGTAACTTCTTGGTACCAAACAGCAGGACGACCAGTGCGGCAACCACCAGCAGTTTGGTAATACTAATCTCACCCATAGATACCTTCTTTACTTAAAACAGGCTGCATTCAGCGCCAAAACCTGATTGTATTAACGGTCATTTAGCGCGTGCACACAATAGCAATCTGTAACAAGGTGAATCAAGCATTGTTGAAAAAAACATCACAATAATTGCGGTGGCGCAAACCGACGATTGCGAAGAACAGGTAGTTGCTGACGTGCAAGCGTAATTCTCTCTAAGTTTATCTCCGCCACCAGCAAATGCGGGGCTTCAGCGGCGGCGGCGATCGTCACCCCCAGCGGATCGACCACCCTGCTTTGCCCGATGTTTTTCGTGCCGCACTCTCCAGCAGCAACGACATAGCAGGTGGTATCCAGCGCACGCGCCGCAAGCAGCGTTGCCCAGTGGTGCTCTTTTAACTGCCCGCGAACCCACGCGGCAGGGAGTACCAGTACGTCCGCACCCTGCAGCGCCAGATGGAGCGCCAGCTCGGGAAAACGCAGGTCATAGCAGGTCATCAACCCGATCTTAAATCCGTCAATCCCCAGAAGCGGTGGGATACTGTCTCCGGGGTCAACGCGCCGCGACTCCTGAATGCTGAACGCATCATAGAGATGCAGCTTGGCGTAGCGTGCGACAATGGCCCCGCCACGGATAGCCACAAGCGTATTGACTGCGCGACCCAGCGTGGAGGGGACATGGATCGTTAAGATCGTCGTCATCGTATTGCCCACGCTCTGGGCGAGCAGTTGCTGCAAGAATTCGCCGTCCAGCGACTGCGCGGACTTCACCGATAAATCCGGGTCATTATCATCCCTGGCCAGCAGCGCTTCAGGGAGAACCAGCAGCGACGCGCCTTTCTGCCGGGCCTGCATCATCAGGTTGACGCATGTTATCGCGTTCGCCTGCCAGTCAGGCGTGACCGCAAATTGCCCTACCGCAACATACATATTTGTCCCCTCATCATAAACGGCGTTAAACTCGCTTCTCTTACACATCAAATAGCAGGTATTTAGCGTGTTACAACTACTTTTAGCCGTTTTTATTGGTGGGGGAACGGGTAGCGTTGCGCGATGGTTTCTGAGTATGCGGTTTAATCCTCTTCATCAGGCGATTCCTATGGGGACACTGGCCGCTAACCTGATTGGTGCCTTTATCATTGGCATGGGTCTGGCCTGGTTTAACCGAATGACGCACATCGACCCGATGTGGAAAGTCCTGATTACGACGGGTTTCTGCGGCGGGTTAACCACCTTCTCGACGTTCTCCGCAGAAGTCGTGTTTCTCTTTCAGGAAGGCCGTATCGGCTGGGCACTGGCGAACATCGCGATTAACATGCTCGGCTCGTTTGCGATGACGGGGATCGCATTTTGGCTCTTTTCCTCCGCAAGCACGCATTAACCGTCGAACCGTTAATGTTGGCTTAATTTTTCTCTGTCACTCTGAATGCAGAACTGAACGAGGGTGACAGAATGAAACAGAGTCTGATGAGCGCAGGCATGGTGTTGTTAAGCGTGCTGATCGTTGCCAGCTTCCTGAAAATGTATCTGCTTGGCTGATTCAAAACGAAAAAAACCCGCTCAGGGAGCGGGTTTTGAAATTCTTGCTGACGCGTCTGAATTACAGAGCGATTACGTTAGCAGCAGAAGGGCCTTTGGCACCGTTAGTGATTTCGAACTCTACACGCTGACCTTCAGCCAGAGTTTTGAAACCATTAGACTGGATTGCAGAGAAGTGTACGAACACGTCTTTGCTGCCATCTTCAGGAGTAATGAAACCGAATCCTTTGGACTCATTAAACCACTTAACGTTACCTTTAATCTTAGACATCAAAATTACCTTTACATTAAAAAACGACACAAATGCTGTGTCGGTTACCAGTACATCAATTGTGGGACCTTTTGTCCAGCGGATCTTTGATAAAAAGTGACTAAAGTCGCGTTAATTTTCACTGGCAGATTTTTATCGTTTATGAATCAACGCCTGCGCGTTTTTTCACCACTATGTAACGTTTTGTCAGTTAAAACTGAAAACGCATCCAGGCGAAGTAAACGTTTCCGTTGTTGTACGTACCCGGGATGTAGGTCATCTGGAACGTTGCGGGGCCATAGCCAATAGAGGCCAAAGGCAGCAGCACCGGGATCGGGATGTAGTTCCAGTTGTCACGTGCAGTGACCCCGGCGGTATAGCCCAAACCGACGTGGAAGTTCTCGTCCGCTAGCGGACGCCAGGTTTTCTCCCAACCATATCCCCCAATCGGCTCCCATTTATTAAACGAGTCTTTGAAGGCCATCAGATAGATGCCATGCCAGTTTCCCTTTTCGTCCCAGCGAGACTGACCAAAACCCGCGCCCCACGGACGCTCGTTGTATTTATCGGTTTTCTCTTTGTCATAAGCAAAACGCGCATGCCACGTTATTGCCGGAACATAGAGATCATAATGTTCAGGAGCCGTCCAGGTCTGGGAAACATTATCCGTAAAGGTGGAGAACCAGCCTTTGTCCGTCGCGTTGCCTTCTGCCTGTGCAACAGAAGAAAACGTTAACTGCCCAAAAATAAACAACAAAACAGAGAAAAATGTATTACGTACGATCACAATGCAATTACCATTCTTAGTATTCGAGGCAAAGTTTACCATAAAATAGTTGAATCAAGGCTTAACGGCATCGGCGTTATTCCTAATTATTCGGCCATTTTCCGGGAATATTCTTAAAGAAATCGGGGGATATGCTCAAATAAGCCTACAAGAGGTGTGACTTTTCCCATTTAGCGTTCGTAATCAGTGACATGCAAAACCACACAAAACATTAACAATTTGTTATCATTATTGGGACACATTGCGCCATTTCTGATGGTCAAGACCCTCATGGTATAAATGTATGGGCCATGGCAAAAACACGCTTGTTCTGTTCTCTAGTCGTCTGTTTATTGATTTTAATCAGCAAGAACAGGCCAATTATTCGGCACATTTCCATCCTTCTTTTTTTATTGATTTTTTGTGCTCCACTGCAGCAGAGATACAGGGGAAATCATGCTTACGCTATTCGAACTCCTTATTGGAGTCGTCGTCATTGTCGGCGTCGCGCGCTACATCATTAAAGGCTACTCGGCCACGGGCGTATTATTTGTTGGCGGTTTAACGCTGTTGATTATCAGCGCACTGATGGGGCACCAGGTGTTACCTGCCAGCGCCACGAGCACCGGTTACACCGCTACAGATATTGTTGAATACATTAAAATATTGCTCATGAGCCGCGGCGGCGATCTGGGCATGATGATCATGATGCTGTGTGGTTTTGCGGCCTACATGACCCACATCGGCGCCAACGACATGGTCGTTAAACTTGCCTCAAAACCCCTGCAGTACATTAACTCGCCGTATCTGCTGATGGTCGCCGCCTATTTCCTCGCCTGCCTGATGTCGCTGGCCGTTTCGTCGGCTACCGGACTTGGCGTACTGCTGATGGCGACCCTGTTCCCGGTCATGGTAAACGTCGGTATCAGCCGCGGCGCGGCAGCAGCCATTTGCGCGTCTCCGGCCGCGATTATTCTTTCCCCTACCTCCGGCGACGTCGTGCTGGCGGCAAAGGCAGCGGAGATGTCGCTCATCGACTTCGCCTTTAAAACCACACTGCCGATCTCCATTGTTGCCATTGTCGGCATGGGTATCGCGCATTTCTTCTGGCAGCGCTATCTCGATAAGAAAGAAAACATCAGCCATGAAATGATGGACGTGAGTGAAATCACCACTACCGCTCCCGCGTTTTATGCCATTCTGCCCTTCACGCCGATTATCGGGGTGCTGATTTTTGACGGCAAATGGGGTCCGCAGCTGCACATCATCACCATTCTGGTTATCTGCATGCTGCTGGCTGCCGTGCTGGAATTTGTGCGTGGTTTTAATACGCAAAAGGTGTTCTCGGGTCTGGAAGTTGCCTATCGCGGTATGGCGGATGCCTTCGCTGGCGTGGTGATGCTGCTGGTGGCAGCAGGCGTTTTTGCCCAGGGTCTGAGCACCATCGGCTTTATCCAGAGCCTGATCTCTATCGCCACCTCGTTCGGATCGGCCAGTATTATCCTGATGCTGGTTCTGGTGGTGCTCACCATGCTGGCGGCGATGACCACGGGTTCCGGTAATGCGCCTTTCTACGCTTTCGTTGAGATGATCCCGAAACTGGCTCACTCCTCTGGTATTAACCCGGCCTATCTCTCCATACCCATGCTGCAAGCGTCAAACCTGGGCCGTACCATCTCCCCGGTATCAGGCGTGGTTGTCGCCGTTGCCGGGATGGCGAAAATCTCACCATTCGAAGTGGTAAAACGTACCTCAGTGCCCGTTATGGTTGGCCTGATTATCGTGATTATCGCCACGGAAGTGCTGGTTCCCGGCGCGGCCTAAGCTAAATTAGGGATATCCAAAAAGCGCCTGCGGGCGCTTTTTATGCTTTAATAACCCTCAGAAATTAATCACGCTCATTCGATCAGGAAATCATATGTTCAGGAAGGATATCGTCATCCCGTCTGGCGCAATGGCGCTTGCACTCTGTATCTTCTCCGCACAGGCGGAACCGCTGAAGGCAACCCAGTATGGCGATTTCGATCGCTATGTGCTGGCTTTGTCCTGGCAAACCGGGTTTTGCCAGAGCATGGTCGAGCGCAACCGTAATGAACCTGACGAATGTCGCCTGCAAAAAGAGCGCGAGAATAAAGCCGATTTTCTGACCGTTCACGGGTTATGGCCCGGCCTGCCGAAATCTATTGCCGCACGCGGCGTGGATGACCGTCGATGGATGCGTTTTGGCTGCGCCACACGCCCCATTCCGAACATGCCGGAAGTGAAGGCCAGCCGCAAATGCGATGCCGCCGAAACCGGACTGTCGCTTTCCGCTGCCGCAAAGCTCAATGACGTGATGCCGGGCGCGGGCGGGAATTCCTGCCTGGAACGCTACGAATACGCCAAACATGGCGTCTGCTTTGGTTTTGACCCGGATGCCTATTTCGGCACGATGGTGCGGATGAATCAGGAAGTTAAAAACAGTGCGGTCGGAAAATTCCTCGCCGATAACTACGGGAAACCCGTCAATCGTAGTGATTTTGACAGCGCCGTGGCCAAAAGCTGGGGCAACGAGAACGTCAAAGCGTTCAAGCTGACCTGCAACGGCAATCCGGCGTATCTCACCGAGATGCAGATTTCGCTGAAGGCAAACGCCATTAACAACCCGCTTTCTGCGACCTCGTTTGCCCCGCAGCCACATCCGGGTAACTGCGGAAACCAATTCGTGATTGATAAAGCCGGCTACTGATCCGCGCCCGGGCGCACCATATCAAACCGGTTTTCATCGCTGATGCCATAGTACGCCGTCGGCCCCCCCGCACGCAGGATGGGCTGCGCTTTCGCCGTCTGGTATATCCCCTCTTCCAGCAGCGTTTCGGCAATATGAATTCCGACCACCTCCCCCAACACCAGCCACGTCTCCACCGGCGTACCGTCGGCACCGGTAAGCTGAATGCACTGCGACAGTCGACACTCAAAATTCACCGGGCTTTCTGCAACGCGTGGGGCGTTAACCAGCTGGCTGGCCGCTGGCGTGAGTCCGGCAAAGCTAAATTCATCCCGATCGTGGGGAAGCATCGCGGAGGTTTGGTTCATCGCTTGCGCGAGATCGCGCGTCGCCAGATTCCAGACAAACTCTTTTGTCTCAGTAATATTACGCACGCTGTCCTTCCAGCCGTTGCTGGAAAAGCCGATGATCGGCGGGCGATAGTTAAAGCAGTTAAAGAAGCTATACGGCGCAAGGTTCAGCTGACCGGCCTTATCGCATGAGGAGATCCAGCCTATCGGACGTGGTCCAATAATGGCGTTCAGCGGATCGTGCGGCAGGCCGTGTCCCTGAGACGGTTGATAGAAGTACATAGTGCTCTCTCGTTGGCGGGCAACACCCGGATTCAGGACACTCAGCGTAACGTATTCCGCCAGGAATGAAGACTGAATAAATTTCAGCGAAAATTCATATGGACCATGAATGTGACTTTCATCACTTCAAACTTGCGCGCTCAGCCAGTATCATCGGGAGAGTTAAACCCTCGCTGCCAGACGGCGAGGGTTTTCTTTTGGATCAGTTTCTGCGTTAGACGCAGCATTAACGACATGGAGTAAAAAATGTCCAGACCTACCATTATCATCAATGAGCTCGACGCAGAACGTATCGACAGGCTGCTGGAAAAAGCGGAATTTGCCTCGCTCCCCGTGGCCGACGCCCTGAATGAGGAGCTCGACCGGGCACAGATGTGCACGCCTGAGACGATGCCGCATGACGTAGTCACTATGAATAGCCAGGTGAAATTCCGCAATCTGACCACCGGTGAAGAGCTGACCCGCACGCTGGTTTACCCGGCGCAGATGACCGACAGCAGCGCACAGCTTTCTGTGCTTGCGCCTGTGGGTGCCGCACTGCTGGGACTGCGTACGGGGGATACGATCCACTGGGAATTGCCGGGCGGCGCTTCGACCCATCTGGAAGTGCTGGAGCTGCTCTACCAGCCAGAAGCCGCAGGCGATTACCTGCGTTAATCTCTTCTGAATAAGCGCCTATCCGCTTTGCACAGAGGATGCCACCGCATCCTCTTTCCGCAAATTCACACGATTTTCCTATACCGCGCAAAATGGCCTTAATCCACGCTTAATCTGTTTTAGTGCCGCGGGGACGGTCATGAGTGAGATAGGCGTTATCACACTTATCTTTCTGATTTTTGTGGCGATTATCGTCACGGCCGTGCTCTATCTTGAACGCCACTGGTAAGCGAACATTCTCAGGCCACCCCACCCGGGAAGGCATTCACCAGGCCCTTAACGGTCTGCTCTGCGGCTTCGGGCGTGTCTGCCCCCGGGACCAGAATCACCTTCCGGCACTCCTCCTCCCGTTTTTCGAAAATCTTATAGGCGCGTTCCGCATCCGCAAGGGGGAGATAATGGGTCACGATCTCTTCCGGCGTAAGCAGCCCTTTTTCGATCAGCGGTAACAGTTCACCCAGCCAGGCATGGACGTGCGTCTGACCCATCTTAAACGTCAGCCCCTTATCAAAGGCATCGCCAAACAGGAAGCCATGGATAAACCCGGCGTACACGCCGGGTACGCTAACTACCCCACCGCGCCGCACGGCAGCAATGCATTGACGCAACGCTTTGCCGCTGCTGCCTTCAATTTTTAGATTGCTGAGGATCGTTTCCGTGGTGCTGCCTTTCGCTTCAAACCCGACCGCATCAATCACGGCGTCAACGCCGCGCTGACCCGCGGTCTGCTCGATGATTTTTTCCGAGGCGTCGTTGTCATCATCAAAGTTGATGGGAATTGCGCCGTAACGCGCCTCGGCAAATCGCAAACGGTACGGGTGGTGATCGATAACAAAGATCTGCTCAGCCCCAAGCAGCCGCGCGCAGGCAATGGTCAGTAGCCCCACCGGCCCGGCGCCGAAAACGGCTACGCTTGAACCTTTTGCAATCTGCGCATTTTTTGCCGCCTGCCAGGCCGTGGGCAAAATGTCGGAAAGGAAAAGTGCTTTATCATCAGAAAGAAGCTGCGGGACTTTAAACGGTCCGACGTTCCCCTTCGGCACGCGAACGTATTCCGCCTGTCCCCCCGGCACACCGCCGTAGAGGTGGCTATAGCCAAACAGCGCGGCCGGCGCGGGGATTTGCTTTTTGTTCAGCGCGGCGCCCTGCCCGGCATTGGTATTCTCACAGGCCGCGTATTGCTGCAGACGACAGAAGAAACAGTCCCCGCAGGCGATGACAAAGGGGATCACCACGCGATCGCCTTTTTGCAAATTCTTTACCTCTGCACCGCACTCGACGATTTCCCCCATAAACTCATGGCCAAAAATATCGCCGTGCTGCACCTTCGGGATCTTTCCGCGATAGAGATGCAAATCGGAGCCGCAGATCGCCGTGGCCGTGACGCGCAGAATGATATCGTCGGGCTGTTCGATGCTGGGGTCAGGGACATTCTCGACGCGAACATGGTGCGGACCGTGATACGTAAGTGCTTTCATGCGACCTCCGAAAGGTTCCAGGTAAGTCTATAAGGGTAGCTACCCATGAAGGTCTGCCCCGGAATACGGGTCTTTTGAGATTTATCCTGGCGAGATAAGAAAACTGACGGGGCGCTTACAGAAACCATTAATATTTTGTGGTTGAATGAGTACAGCGTTTATAAACAAGGAGAAACGGGTATGTATCAGAGAATCATTATGCCGGTTGATGTTTTTGAGATGGAGTTGAGCGACAAGGCCGTTCGCCACGCGGAGTTCCTGGCGCAGCAGGACGGTGTCATCCATCTGTTGCACGTGCTCCCGGGATCAGCCAGCCTGAGCCTGCACCGCTTCGCTGCCGATGTGCGCCGCTTCGAGGAGCATTTGCAGCATGAAGCGGAAACGCGTCTGCAAACCATGGTCAGCCACTTCAGTATTGACCCTTCACGGATCAAAACGCACGTCAGATTCGGCAGCGTACGTGATGCGGTAAATGAACTGGCGAACGAGCTGAAGGCAGACGTGGTGGTCATCGGTTCGCGCAACCCTTCCATTACCACACATCTGCTGGGCTCTAACGCCTCCAGCGTGATCCGCCACACACACATACCGGTGATGGTCGTCAGATAAAAAAAGAGGCCACCTTTCGGTGGCCTCTCGCTATTGCAGGTATCGCCTTACTTTCTTTTCTTATGCGGTTTTGGTGCGAATCAGATAGTCAAACGAACTCAGCGACGCCTTCGCCCCTTCGCCCGTGGCGATGATGATCTGTTTGTACGGCACGGTAGTACAGTCACCCGCCGCAAACACGCCCTTCACGCTGGTTTCACACTTCGCATCGATGATGATTTCGCCCATGCGGTTGCGCTCAATCGCGCCTTCCAGCCAGGTGGTGTTTGGCAGCAGACCAATCTGCACGAAGATCCCTGAAAGCTGCACGCTGTGAACGTCGCCGCTCACGCGGTCACGGTATTCCAGACCGGTCACCTTGCTGCCGTCGCCCTTCACTTCCGTGGTCTGCGCGTTCAGTATGATGTCGACGTTTTTCAGGCTGCGAACTTTGTCCTGCAGAACCTGGTCGGCCTTCATCTCTGGTGCGAACTCCAGAAGGGTGACGTGTTCAACAATCCCCGCCAGGTCGATAGCCGCTTCCACGCCGGAGTTACCTCCGCCGATCACCGCCACGCGTTTACCTTTAAACAGCGGGCCGTCGCAGTGCGGGCAGTAGGTCACGCCTTTGGTGCGATACTGATCTTCACCCGGGACGTTCATGTTGCGCCATTTCGCACCGGTGGCAATGATGATGCTGCGCGCTTTCAGCACCGCGCCGGAGGCGGTTTCAATGTGGTGTAAACCACCCTCAACCGCAGCAGGTACCAGCCTGCTGGCGCTCTGGCTGTCGATCACGTCCACGTCGTAGTCGCTGACGTGCGCCTTCAGCGCCCCCGCCAGCTTCTGACCTTCGGTTTTCGGCACGGAGATATAGTTTTCAATGTCCACGGTATCCAGTACCTGGCCACCGAAACGCTCGCCCATCAGGCCAGTGCGGATCCCTTTACGCGCTGAGTACACTGCCGCCGCCGCGCCCGCCGGACCGGAACCGACGATCAGCACGTCGTAGGCATCGCGTTTGTTCAGCGCTTCTGCGGCACGTTTTTCGGCACCGGTATCCACTTTGGCGACGATTTCCGTCAGCGTCATACGACCCTGACCGAATTCCTGACCGTTCAGATACACCGCCGGAACGCCCATCACGTTGCGATCGGTGATTTCATTCTGGAAGGTACCGCCGTCAATTGCCGTGTGCTTGATGCGCGGGTTGAGGACCGACATCAGGTTCAGCGCCTGCACCACGTCCGGACAGTTGTGGCAGGAGAGCGAATAATAGGTTTCAAACTCAAAATCGCCGTCGATATCGCGGATCTGCTCCAGCAGCGCCTGCGCCTCTTTCGACGGATGACCACCGGTCCACAGCAGCGCCAGCACCAGCGAGGTAAATTCGTGACCCAGCGGCGAGCCGGCAAAGCGCGGCCCCAGCTCAGAGCCTGGGTTAGTAATCAGGAAAGAAGGCTTACGGACGTTAAGCGAATTATCTTCTTTGAAGGTCACTTTTGGCGACAGTTCGGCGATCTCAGCCAGCAGTTCCTTGATCTCTGCCGATTTCGCGCTGTCGTCCAGCGTGGCAATCAGCTCAACGGGTTTGGTCAGTTTCTCAAGATAGGCCTTGAGCTGGGTTTTCATATTAGTGTCGAGCATTATTCTTCCCTCTCTTAAAACGTCATCATGCAAGCTGCCTTACACAGGCGGCCTGAATGCAACTTGCATCATGGTGCTGGAATGAAATGGGCGCGGGGGCGCCCATTGATTGCGGGAGGCACTTCGTTTACCCGGCCTACGATACTGTAGGCCTGTGCAAGCGCAGCCCCGCCAGGCTTTACAGACTTAGATCTTGCCGACCAGGTCTAAGGATGGAGCGAGAGTCGCTTCGCCTTCTTTCCATTTCGCCGGGCACACTTCGCCTGGGTGAGAAGCCACGTACTGCGCTGCTTTCACTTTACGCAGCAGGTCAGACGCATCACGGCCGATACCTTCAGCGGTAACTTCGATAGCCTGGATAATACCCTGCGGGTCAACAACGAAGGTGGCGCGGTCAGCCAGGCCTTCATCTTCACGCATGTTGTCGAAGTTACGGGTCAGGGCGCCAGTCGGGTCGCCGATCATCGCGTATTTGATTTTTGCGATGGTTTCAGAGCTGCTGTGCCATGCTTTGTGGGTGAAGTGGGTATCGGTAGACACAGAGTAAACGTCTACGCCCAGCTTCTGCAGTTCGTCATAATGGTCAGCCACGTCGCCCAGTTCGGTCGGGCAAACGAAGGTGAAGTCAGCCGGATAGAAGAAGAAGACGCTCCAGCGACCTTCGGTATCTTTCTCGGTTACTTCGATGAACTCACCGTTTTTGAACGCCTGGTTTTTGAAAGGTTTAATTTTAGTGTTAATCAAAGACATCTGTACTTCCTCCGTGTTTTCGTTGAGATGTAAGGTAACCAACTTTATCCATCGGGGCTAATGCGTATGCTTTATCAAATCAATCAGCCAAACCTTACAACGTCGACAAGACAACAAGGTGAACCTTTTACAGGAAAGCCTGAAAGTAAAAAGGCCGCCTCAACGGGCGGCCCTGATACCTGAATTCCCCGCAGGTACATTCAGTGCCAGCCGAAGCTGGCGTTGCGTTGCGCTCTACAACCCTTTATATCAAGGGGTAACAGCCCTTTGATTACACCACCCGTTCAGGAATTGGGCAATCCATAAGAGAGGTATTCCTGCCTATGGCTGCGATAGGTTTTGCCAAACATCATTTCGGGACGTTATAAATTTATTTTCATTATAAAAATACCTCAATATATAAATGACAATTGTTATTAAAAATGCTCATTGAAACATCTGAGATAAAATTACCTTCATATTCCTTGAAGCACTATTTCAATAATCTGGCGTCGTGATATATTAAGGTGAATTTAATTTAAATTTAAGAGGGTTAATCGAAAGGATTGTAAATGGTTAACTTCAAACTATAGTTATCAGTGATGTGATAACCACAGCAAACACAGCATCCTCAGGACGAAACATGGCAAACCTCTACGACCTTAAAAAATTCGATCTTAATCTGTTAGTCATTTTCGAGTGCATTTACCAACATCTTAGTATCAGTAAAGCCGCCGAGACGCTGTATATCACACCCTCTGCCGTGAGTCAGTCACTGCAACGCCTGCGAGGACAACTCAACGATCCTCTGTTTATCCGTTCCGGTAAAGGGATCACGCCCACGACCGTCGGCGTCAATTTGCATCATCATCTGGAACAGAACCTGAACCAGCTTGAGCAGACTATCAATATCATGCACAGCAGCGGGTTGAAGAAGAATTTTGTCATTTACTGCCCGCAGTTTATGAGCACCAAAACGATGCTTGAGCCAATGAAACTGCTCATGAACAAGTATAACTATTCGGTTGAATTACATGATGTTTTTCTTGCCCCTGATTCAGCAGAAGATCTCCTGGCTTACCGAAAAGCCGACCTGATATTTTCTTTTGCCTCCTCAAGCAGTCGCTCAATTGCCTCCAGCCTTTTCCATAAGCTGCCTTTTGTGCTCGTTTGCCGGAATGATCATCCCCGCTTGAGCGGAAATCCCACGCGTGAAGAGATTCTGAATGAACATTTCACCGCCTACCTGAGCGATGAGAACAGCGTCAAAGACTACCAGGAAAAAGCCGAGAGCCTGTTAACCGAAAGAAATATCGTTTATCGAAGCGACTCTTTTATATCCCTTCTGTCGGTGATCAGTTCATCCGACCTCATAGGGTTAGCGCCCACGCCGGCCTTTGAACAATATGGTCCAGCGCTTAACCTGCGCAAAGTAGAGACAGACATTCAATTTCCCAGCATTGATATTTACATGATGTATAATCGCTCCGCACTGAATAGCTCAGCATTCGCGAGTTTTATTGAAGAAATAACTTTACCGTGAGATGTTAGCGTGGTTTTCCCACAGGATGGGAACCACCTTTTCCAGAAACATACACCATCGTTATATAAACATTCAACATTAACTTTATACACATCATAAATTATTGACTGATATCATTCTCACTCTAGCATTGACACTAACGTCTGGTATTTATTCCTCAGAATGAGAACAAATATGTCAATTTATAAGTATCCTCTTAATCAGGATGTTCTTTCTGCGGCTCGGGAACGAATAAAATGGACCCTCGAAAATTTGCCCCGGATCTGTGTCTCTTTTTCAGGAGGTAAAGACTCCACCACCATGCTGCACCTGGTTGCCCGGCAGGCGCGACAGATGAATATAAAAATAGACGTTCTCTTTATCGACTGGGAAGCGCAGTTTAGCCATACCATCACCCATGTTGAACGTATGCGCGAGTTATACAGCGATATCATCGGCCATTTCTGGTGGGTCGCGCTTCCCCTGACAACGCAAAATTCCCTGTCGCAATTTCAGCCGGAATGGCAATGCTGGGAACCCGGCACCCGATGGGTCCGCCAGCCCCCTGACGGTGCGATAACCGATCCCGCTTTTTTTCCCTTCTACCAGCCCGGCATGACGTTTGAAACTTTTGTTCGCAGCTTCTCCGACTGGTTCTCTCACAATCGCCCGGCGGCGGTGATGATTGGCATCCGCGCCGATGAGTCTTACAACCGTTTTCTGGCTATCGCGTCGGCGCGTAAGCAGCGGTTTGCCGATGATAAACCCTGGACAACCGTCGCACCGGGGGGACATGCCTGGTATGTTTATCCTCTCTACGACTGGAAAACCGCCGATATCTGGACCTGGTTCGCCAAATCGGGATGTTGCTATAACCCACTCTATGACCTGATGTTCCAGGCTGGCGTGCCGCCCCGCTATATGCGTATTTGTGAGCCCTTTGGTCCGGAGCAGCGTCAGGGATTATGGCTCTACCATGTTGTTGAGCCCGATCGCTGGGCGGCCATGTGCGAGCGCGTGAGCGGCGTACGCAGCGGAGGAATTTACGCCGGGCACGATAACCATTTTTACGGACACCGGAAAATCCTGAAACCCGATCACCTCTGCTGGCGCGAATATGCCCTGCTGCTGCTCGACAGCATGCCGCAAAATACGGCTGAGCATTACCGCAATAAAATCGCCATTTACCTGCGCTGGTATCAGAAGAAAGGCATAGAGGATATTCCCGACACCCAGGACGGTGATATTGGTGCCAAAGACATTCCCTCATGGCGCCGTATTTGCAAGGTTATCCTTAATAACGACTACTGGTGCAGAGCGCTGTCGTTCAGCCCAAATAAACCCAAACATTATCAGCGCTACAGTGAAAGAGTGAAGGCGAAACGCAAGGAGTGGGGCATATTATGCGACAACGATTAATCACCGAGATCGAAACGTACCTTCAGTCTCTTCCCGAAGAGGATCGGATTAACGCCATCAATGCTTTTCGTGAAGCGATCCATCGAAACAGTCCTTTTCGTGAGCAACCGATAGACTGCGTGCTTTGGATCAAACAGGACGCGATTACCGCTAACGACTACAACCCCAATAACGTTGCCCCTCCAGAAAAACGGCTGCTCAGCAAGTCGCTGGAACTCGATGGATTCACCCAACCTATTGTCGTGACGGAAAGTGAACCGCAACATTACGAAATTGTGGATGGTTTCCACCGCCATGAAATCGGCAAAACTCGGGCGGCGTTGAAGCGTCAGCTCAGGGGATATCTCCCCGTCACCTGCCTGCGCCAGGATCGACAGGAAAAGCATGACCGTATGGCCGCCACGATCCGTCACAACCGGGCGCGGGGTCGGCACCAGATTAACGCCATGTCGGATATCGTGCGCGAACTGGCACAGCTCGGCTGGAACGATGAGCGAATTGGCAAAGAGCTGGGGATGGACAGCGACGAGGTTCTGCGTCTCAAGCAAATCAACGGTCTGCTGATGCTGTTTGCAGACCGTCGCTATTCCGAAGCCTGGACGGTGAAATAATCAGAGCGTGTTCAAACGCTCTGCCGCCGCCAGCAGCGTCGATTCCTGCTTCGCAAAGCAAAGGCGGATCAGCTTATGCGGGAAGGGATCGGCGCAGAACACCGACAGCGGAATGGCGGCCACCCCCACCTCTTTTGTCAACCACTGGCAAAAGCTGACGTCGTCCAGATCGGAAATCGCGCTGTAGTCCGCGAGCAGGAAGTAGGTTCCTTCAGACGGCAAAATTTCCAGACGGCTTTTACTTAACGCAGCCACAAACAGATCCCGACGTTCACGATAGAAGTGCGGCAGCTCGCGGTAATGCTCGGGCTCCGCGCGCAGCATATCCGCCAGCGCCAGCTGAGCCGGCGTGTTTACGGCAAACGTCAGGTACTGATGCACCTTGCGCAGCTCAGCGCTAATGGCGGCCGGTGCGACGCAGTAACCCACTTTCCAGCCGGTCATATGGTAGGTCTTACCGAACGACGAGACGGCGATAGCGCGCTCGCGAAGCTGCGGATGGGCCAGCACGCTGGCGTGTCCCTCTTCTGCAAAGCAGATGTGCTCGTAAACTTCATCGCTCAGCACGTAGATTTCACGTTCGGCAATCGCCTGCCACAGCGCGGCGAAGTCCGTTTTCTGCCACACCGTCGCCGACGGATTGTGCGGGGTATTCAGGATCACCAGCCGGGTTTTGTCGCTCAGCAGCGCAGCAAACGCCTGCCAGTCGGGGCGGAAATGCGGTGGCTGTAACGCCACGCGTTTCACCACGCCGCCGGAGAGTTCAACCGCAGGCGCATAGCTGTCGTAGCTCGGGTCAAAGCAGATGACTTCATCGCCCGCCCGCACCAGGGCGGTGATGGCCGCATACAGCGCTTCGGTCGCCCCTGCCGTCACCGTAATGTCGCTGTTCGCATCGGGCCTATGGCCATACAGCTCAGCCGTTTTATCCGCAATGGCTTCCCGCAGCGCCTGCACGCCCGTCATTGGCGCATACTGATTCGCCCCCTGCGCCACGTGGTACGCCAGACGCTCCTGCAGATAGGTCGGCCCGTCGAAATCCGGAAATCCCTGAGAAAGGTTAATGGCGTTGTGCTGCTGCGCCAGGGCGCTCATCTGCGTAAAGATGGTGGTACCGAGATTGGGAAGTTTACTTTGCGGAATCAATGCGTTAATGCTCATTGTGTTGTGCCTGCTTGTAATACTTATGTTGCTGCCACTATAACACGATGTTAGTCTTTGGCAATCAAGACGCTTAGACGTCTAAACAATATGAATATTCCTGTCCGAGAGGGTAAAAGGAAAATGACAGACAACCTGCAACTCACGCATCTGGTCGACGCCTGCCGCTGGATTGGCGCCAAAGGCTGGGCACCCGCCACCGGGGGCAATATGTCGGTGCGTCAGGACGAACGCCTCTGCTGGCTCAGCGAATCGGGCAAAGACAAAGGCAGCCTGACGACGGAGGATTTTCTCCAGGTGGAGATCGCCACCAACCGCGCGCCGTCTGGCCGCAGACCGTCGGCGGAGACCGGGCTGCACACCCTTATCTATCGTCTGTTTCCTGAGGCCAACGCCGTCCTGCACGTTCATACGGTCAACGCCACGGTGCTCTCGCGTCTGGTCAAAGAAGCCGAGCTCAACATCAGCGGCTTTGAGATGCAAAAATCCCTCACCGGGCAGACCACGCATCTGGATACGGTGGCTATCCCGGTCTTCGATAACGACCAGGACATTGACGCCCTCGCCTCGCGAATCGCCCATTACGCGCAGGAACGCCCGCTTAATTATGGTTTTCTTCTGCGCGGCCATGGCTTAACCTGCTGGGGACGCGATGTGGCCGAAGCCCGCCGTCATCTGGAAGGACTGGAATTCCTGTTTGAATGTGAAATGCGTTTACGACAACTGGAGAGAGTATGATTCGCGCGATTGTGACGGATATTGAAGGCACCACCAGCGATATTCGTTTTGTCCATGATGTTTTGTTCCCCTACGCGCGTGAGCGGCTGGCGGCCTTCGTGACCGCGCAGCAGTACGCCGAGCCGGTCACATCCATTCTGGACAACCTGCGTGATGAAATCGGTAATCCGCACGCCAGCGTCAGCGAGCTTATCGACGCCCTGTTTGCCTTTATGGATGAAGACCGCAAATCTACTGCGCTAAAAGCGCTGCAGGGGATCATCTGGCACGACGGCTACGTCAACGGCGACTTTACCGGCCATCTCTACCCGGACGTGCTGCCCGCGCTGGAAAAATGGAAAGCGCAAGGGATTGATCTCTATGTTTATTCCTCTGGTTCCGTTGCTGCGCAGAAACTGTTATTTGGCTACAGCGACGAAGGTGATATTACTCATCTGTTCAGCGGCTATTTCGACACCCACATCGGCGCCAAGCGCGAGGTGCAGTCGTATCAGAACATTGCGGCGCAAACGGGCATCGCCCCGTCGCAGATCCTGTTCCTCTCCGATATTCATCAGGAGCTGGACGCAGCTGAACAGGCAGGTTTTCGTACCCTGCAGCTGATTCGCGGTGATGATGACGGCGCAAGCCACCACCATCAGGTCCACCAGTTTGACGAGATTAACCCGGAGCAGATCCCTTCATGAGCGCATTGACCATTTATTCCGATAAAGACGCCAGTCAACACCAGTGGCACAGTACCGACGCCGCCGAGATTGCCCAACAGCTCAACGCGAAAGGCGTGCGGTTTGAACGCTGGGCGGCGGATCGCGATTTAGGACACGATCCCGCGCCTGAAGCCGTGATCGCGGCGTATCAACATGCGATCGACAAACTGGTCGCAGAGAAGGGTTACCAGAGCTGGGACGTGATCAGCCTGCGTGCCGACAATCCGCAGAAAGAGGCGCTGCGCGCGAAGTTCCTGAACGAACACACCCACGGTGAAGACGAAGTACGCTTTTTCGTGGAAGGCGCGGGCTTGTTCTGCCTGCACATTGGCGATGAGGTGTATCAGGTACTGTGCGAGAAAAACGACCTGATTTCCGTTCCTGCGGGCACGCCGCACTGGTTTGATATGGGCTCAGAGCCGAACTTTACGGCGATTCGTATTTTCGACAATCCGGAAGGCTGGGTGGCCCAGTTTACGGGTGATGCGATCGCGGACGCGTATCCACGGCTGGCATAGGTAAAAGCAAAACGGCAGCTATAGCTGCCGTTTTTAGTGTTTGCTCCCTCTCCCTGTGGGAGAGGGTCGGGGTGAGGGCATCAGGCCGCTCGAGCTTCAACGCTTCAACCCCTTCACATACTCAACCAGCTGATCCAGCACAATCCCCCACCCTTCGTGGAAGCCCATCTGCTCGTGCTGCTCGCGGATTTCCTTCGTGGGGTGACGCGCAATCGCCGTGTAGCGGGTTTTGCCCTCGCCCACCTCTTCCAGCAGCAGGATCGCCGTCATAAACGGCTTCTCGGCCGGTTTCCAGCCTTCGGTATAGCCGTCGGTAAAGACCAGCTTTTTCCCCGGATCGATTTCAAGGAACACACCCCGGTTATCCATCCGCTGACCGTCCACCTCAAACACGGTGTTGAACCGTCCGCCCACGCGCAGATCGAGGTCGCATTCGGTCACCTTATGGGGAGCAGGAATGAAAAAGTTTTTGATGTGTTCCGGCGTGGTCCAGCAGAGCCACAGCAGATCGCGCGGTGCGTCCACCACGCGCTCCAGTTTTAAGTCAGTTTCAGGATCGAGCGTCACGATAATGTCCTCTTAAGGGAACCCCTTAAAGGATAGCCGGACTCAGGCGAATTTCCCGTTTGCCACCGCTTCCGGCGTGACCACGCCCGTATCCAGCACCCAGCCGCTAATCAGCGAGGCAGGGGTAACGTCAAACGCCGGGTTATAAACCCGTGCATCTTCCGGCGCCCACTGCACCTCGCCAAAGCTTCCGGCTACGCCCGTCACCTCGCTGGCGGCGCGCTGCTCAATCGGGATCGCGTCGCCGTTCGGGCAGTCCGGATCGAGGGTCGTTTGCGGCGCGGCCACGTAGAACGGAATGCCGTGGAACTTCGCCAGCACCGCCAGGGAATAGGTGCCGATCTTGTTCGCCACGTCGCCGTTGGCGGCAATGCGGTCTGCGCCCACCCACACGGCGTCCACCTGCCCTTTCGCCATCAGGCTGGCGGCCATGGAATCGGTAATCAGCTGATACGGCACGCCCAGCTCGCCGAGCTCCCACGCGGTCAATCTACCGCCCTGCAGCAGCGGACGGGTTTCATCGACCCAGACGTTGCTGACCTTGCCCTCCTGTTGCGCGCGAGCAATCACGCCCAGCGCCGTACCGACGCCCGCCGTTGCCAGCCCGCCGGTGTTGCAGTGGGTGAGCAGGCGGCTGCCGGGCTTCACCAGCGCGCTGCCCGCTTGCGCAATCGCGTCACAGAGCCGTTTGTCTTCGTCGATCAGGCGCAGCGCCTCCGCGACCAGCGCCGGAACATACTCTTCCTGCCACAGCGCAATCTTCATGCGGTCAAGGTTGTTCATCAGGTTCACCGCCGTCGGGCGGGATGCGCGCAGGGTTTCCAGCGCAACCGCCAGCTCGTCGCGGCTTTTGCCGTTTTCCGCCAGCAGCGCCAGCAGCAGACTTGCAGAGAGACCAATCAGCGGCGCGCCGCGCACCCGCAGGGCGTGAATATGCCCGACCAGTGCCACTACCGTTGAGGCATCAAGCCAGCGTTTCTCCTGCGGAAGAGCCTGCTGGTCGAGAATAAAGAGCTGATTATCCGCTACCCGCAGGCTGGTCGTCTGTAATGTCTGCATGTCGTTAATTCCCTGTTGCGTTGTTGTAGCACATTGTGTCAGGATGAAATCCAGATGTATAGACGTCTACATGTCTTTATTAGCAAACCGTGAGGAGCAGGCCATGTCGCAATACCGTACCTTTACCGCTCAGGACGCCGTGGAGTATGCCAGGCAGTTTGGCGGCCTTGACGATCCTTCATCGCTGGTGGAGGCGCAGGAGGTAGGCGACGGCAACCTCAATCTGGTGTTCAAAATCTTCGACAGCGCGGGTGTGAGCCGCATCATCGTTAAGCAGGCGCTGCCCTACGTGCGCTGCGTCGGCGAGTCCTGGCCGCTGACGCTGGACCGCGCCCGTCTGGAGGCGCAAACCCTGGTCGAGCACTACCGACACAGCCCGCAGCACACGGTGAAAATTCATCACTTCGACCCGGAACTGGCGGTGATGGTGATGGAAGATCTCTCCAGCCATCGCATCTGGCGCGGCGAGCTGATCGGCAACATCTACTACCCTCAGGCGGCGCGTCAGCTAGGTGAATACCTCGCGCACGCGCTGTTCCACACCAGCGATTTCTACCTGCACCCGCACGAGAAAAAAGCGCAGGTGGCAAAATTCATCAACCCGGAGATGTGCGAGATCACCGAAGATCTGTTTTTCAACGATCCGTACCAGATCCACGAACGCAACAGCTACCCGGCCGATCTGGAAAATGACGTTGCCGCGCTGCGCGACGACACCCAGCTGAAAATTGCCGTGGCCTCCCTGAAGCACCGTTTCTTTTCTCAGGCTGAAGCCCTGCTGCACGGAGACATTCACAGCGGCTCGATTTTTGTGGCCGACGGCAGCCTGAAGGCCATCGACGCCGAGTTCAGCTATTTCGGCCCGATTGGCTTTGACGTCGGCACCGCTATCGGCAACCTGCTGCTGAACTTCTGCGGCCTGCCGGGACATCTGGGCATTCGCGATGCCGCCGCCGCCCGCGAACAGCGACTGACCGATATTCAGGAACTGTGGAACACCTTCGCGGAGCGCTTCCAGGCGCTGGCACACGAGAAAACGCGCGATGCCGCGCTCAGCGTGCCGGGCTATGCCTCCGCCTTCCTGAAAAAGGTCTGGCATGACGCCATTGGATTCTGCGGCACCGAGCTGATTCGCCGCAGCGTCGGGCTTTCCCACGTCGCGGATATCGACACCATTCAGGACGAGGCGATGCGCCACGAATGCCTTCGCCACGCGATAACGCTCGGCAAGGCGCTGATTGTTATTGCTGACCGTATCGACAACGCGGAAGATCTGGTGGCGCGGGTACGGCAGTACAGCTGAGTGCCGGCTTTGTGCCCGGTGGCGCTGCGCTTACCGGGCCTACGATTCTGATTTTCTCCCTCTCCCTGTGGGAGAGGGCCGGGGTGAGGGCATCAAACCGCACTCACCCCAAATACTCAATCACCGACAGCCCACCGTTATAGTCCGTGCTGTAGATAATTCCCTGCGCATCCACGAACACGTCACACGACTGGATCACCTGCGGGCGATTCGGGCGGGTATCCATCATTTTCGCCGGCGCGGCAGGCACCAGCGCACCCGTTT
>NZ_QPFW01000227.1:0-48061 GCF_008122455.1 Enterobacter sp. C6 | reverse complement strand
CGGTGGTGGTGAAAATCGCCGATCGCCAGTGGCGTTATTCCCGCTTCCCTGAGCTGCCGCTGTTTGGCCGCGCCGCGCGCGAAAGCCGCATCGAAAGCCTGCACGCCGAGCGTGAAACGCTGTCTGAACGTTTCGCGACCCTGTCGTTTGACGTTCAGAAAACCCAGCGCCTGCATCAGGCGTTCAGCCGCTTTATCGGCAGCCATCTGGCCGTGGCCTTTGAAGCTGACCCGGAAGCGGAAATTCGCAAGCTCAATACCCGCCGTGGCGAGCTGGAACGTGCCATTGCCAGTCATGAAAGCGACAACCAGCAGAGCCGCGTCCAGTTCGAGCAGGCGAAAGAGGGCGTCGCGGCCCTTAACCGCATTCTGCCGCGCCTGAATCTGCTGGCGGATGACACGCTGGCCGATCGCGTGGACGAGATCCAGGAGCGTCTGGATGAAGCGCAGGAAGCCGCGCGTTTCGTTCAGCAGCACGGCAATCAGCTGGCGAAGCTGGAGCCCGTCGTATCTGTACTGCAGAGCGACCCGGAACAGTTCGAGCAGTTAAAAGAAGATTATGCCTGGTCACAGCAGGTGCAGCGCGAGGCGCGTCAGCAGGCGTTTGCCCTGACGGAGGTGGTGCAGCGTCGCGCCCACTTCGGCTACTCCGATTCGGCTGAAATGCTGAGCGGTAACAGCGACCTGAACGAAAAACTGCGTCAGCGCCTTGAGCAGGCGGAAGCTGAACGTACTCGCGCCCGTGAAGCAATGCGCAGCCACTCCGCTCAACTGAACCAGTACAACCAGGTGCTGGCCTCGCTGAAAAGCTCCTTCGACACCAAGAAAGAGCTGTTAAACGATCTGCAGAAAGAGCTTCAGGACATCGGCGTGCGTGCCGACAGCGGGGCAGAAGAGCGCGCGCGTATTCGTCGTGACGAGCTGCATGCACAGCTCAGCAATAACCGTGCGCGTCGTAATCAGCTGGAAAAAGCGCTGACCTTCTGCGAAGCGGAAATGGATAACCTGACCCGTCGCCTGCGCAAGCTGGAGCGCGACTACTTTGAGATGCGTGAGCAGGTTGTGACCGCGAAGGCGGGCTGGTGCGCGGTGATGCGCATGGTGAAAGACAATAACGTTGAGCGTCGTCTGCACCGCCGTGAACTGGCATATCTCTCAGCCGACGAACTGCGTTCCATGTCGGATAAGGCGTTGGGTGCGCTGCGTCTGGCGGTGGCGGATAACGAACACCTGCGCGACGTGCTGCGTATGTCGGAGGATCCAAAACGTCCGGAACGTAAAATCCAGTTCTTCGTGGCGGTTTACCAGCACCTGCGCGAACGTATTCGTCAGGACATCATCCGTACCGACGATCCGGTTGAAGCCATCGAACAGATGGAAATCGAGCTGGGTCGCCTGACGGAGGAGCTGACCTCCCGCGAGCAGAAGCTGGCGATCAGCTCCCGCAGCGTAGCGAATATTATTCGTAAAACCATTCAGCGTGAACAGAACCGTATCCGCCAGTTGAACCAGGGCCTGCAGAGCGTGTCGTTTGGCCAGGTGAACAGCGTGCGCCTCAACGTCAACGTGCGTGAAGCCCACGCGACGCTGCTGGAAGTGCTGTCTGAGCAGCACGAGCAGCATCAGGATCTGTTCAACAGCAACCGTCTGACCTTCTCCGAAGCGCTGGCGAAGCTGTATCAGCGCCTGAATCCACAGATTGATATGGGCCAGCGTACGCCGCAAACCATCGGCGAAGAGCTGCTGGATTACCGTAACTACCTGGAAATGGAGGTAGAGGTAAACCGTGGCTCAGACGGCTGGCTGCGTGCGGAATCCGGGGCGCTCTCTACCGGTGAAGCGATCGGTACCGGGATGTCAATTCTGGTGATGGTTGTCCAGAGCTGGGAAGATGAAGCGCGCCGTCTGCGCGGCAAAGACATCTCGCCATGCCGACTGCTGTTCCTGGATGAGGCGGCGCGTCTTGATGCCCGCTCCATTGCCACGCTGTTCGAGCTTTGCGAACGTCTCGATATGCAGCTCATTATTGCGGCGCCGGAGAACATCAGCCCCGAGAAAGGCACTACCTACAAGCTGGTGCGTAAAGTGTTCCAGAACAGCGAACACGTTCACGTTGTGGGGCTGCGTGGCTTTGCGCCGCAGCCGCCAGAGTCATTGCCGGAAACCACAGCCGACGCTTCCTGAAGCGTCTTCTGACCCGAAGCGGCGCCCTGGCGCCGCTTTTTTTTTAAACTTAACTTGTGCTTAGGGCTGCGTTATCTTTAAACTTCTTTACATAAGGTAAGGCAACAGCTTAGCCGTCTACCTATAATGAAAGAAAGCCCCAACGTGATGGGCATGTCGTGAAAACAGGGGGCAAGGGATGTTGCTTAAGAAAGAATGTGGTCGTCAGCTGTCTGCGCTGAGTTTATGCCTGGCAGTGATGTTTGCTCCGCTGTTAACCGCCCAGGCCGACGAGCCTGAAATTGTGCCGACTGACAGCTCGGCAACGACAGGCGCGCAGCCAACGTCGTTGTCCCAGCCGCTGGACCAGTCTCCTGCGACGGCTGTCATGGCCGGTATTAAACCGCTGCCGGAAGGCATCGACGCCGAATCGCTCAGTCAGCAGCTGCAGTTGGGGCTACCGTCAGGCTACACGCCTGTCTATATCAATCAGCTCACGCTCCTCTATGCTGCCCGCGATATGAAACCGATGTGGGAAAACCGCGATGCCGTGCGCGCCTTCCAGCAACAGCTGGCGGAGGTCGCGATTGCAGGGTTTCAGCCGCAGTTTACAAAATGGGTTGAGCTGTTAACCGATCCTGCTGTCACCGGGCAGGCGCGGGACGTGGTGCTTTCCGATGCCATGATGGGCTACCTGCAGTTCGTGGCGGGTATTCCTGTCAATGGCAACCGCTGGCTGTACAGCGATAAACCTTACAAACTGGCGACGCCAGCGCTGTCGGTGATTAATCAATGGCAGCTAGCGCTGGATAATGGCGAACTGCCGCGCTTTATCGCCAGCCTGGCACCGACGCACCCACAATATGCCACTCTGCACCAGTCGCTCCTCGCGCTGGTGGGGGACACGCGTCCGTGGCCGCAAATGCGCGGTACCGCGACGCTGCGTCCGGGGCAGTGGAGCAGCGATGTGCCCGCCCTGCGCGAGATCCTGGTGCGTTCCGGTATTCTGGAAGGCGGGCCAAAGATTGCTCTCCCGGGTGATGATCCACAAAACGTCGCCGTCAGCCCGTCAGCTCCCGTGAAAGAGAAGAAAGCCGTTGTCCTGAGCGACAAACCCGCGGCTTACGATCGCGAGCTGGTTGCGGCCGTTAAGCAATTCCAGGCCGCTCAGGGGCTGGGGGCCGATGGCGTCATTGGCCAGACGACGCGTGACTGGCTGAACGTATCGCCTGCGCAGCGGGCAGGGGTGCTGGCGCTCAATATCCAGCGTTTGCGCTTGCTGCCGGGAACGCTCTCTACCGGGATTATGGTTAACATCCCGGCGTATTCCCTGGTCTATTACCAGGACGGTAGCGAAAAACTGGCGTCGCGCGTGATTGTCGGGCGTCCGGATCGCAAAACACCGATGATGAGCAGCGCGCTGAATAACGTGGTGGTAAACCCGCCGTGGAACGTGCCGCCGACTCTGGCGCGAAAAGACATTCTGCCGAAGGTCTGGAACGACCCGGGTTATCTGGAACGTCATGGCTATACGGTGATGCGTGGATGGAACAGTAAAGAGGCCATCGATCCTTATATGGTCGACTGGTCGACGATCACAGCGTCAAATCTGCCGTTCCGTTTCCAGCAGGCTCCCGGGGCGCATAACTCTTTAGGGCGCTACAAATTCAATATGCCGAGTTCAGAAGCTATCTATCTGCACGATACGCCGAACCACAACCTGTTCCAGAAAGATACCCGCGCGCTGAGTTCTGGCTGCGTGCGCGTGAACAAAGCCTCGGAGCTGGCCAATATGCTGCTTCAGGATGCGGGCTGGAACGATACGCGCATTTCGGATGCCCTGAAGCAGGGGGATACGCGTTACGTTAATATTCGCCACAATATTCCGGTCAATCTTTACTATCTGACGGCGTTTGTGGGCGAGGACGGGCGTACCCAGTATCGTACAGATATTTACAATTATGATCTCACCGCGCGATCCGGCGCACAAATTTTGCCAAAAGCGGAACAATTAATCAGGTAAATGAAGCAGTTCGGGAAAAATGATTGTCGTAAGTTATGGTGAATAAGGGGCTATATCGCTGCAAGCCGCGTATTCACTGGGGTTGGGCGCCTTGACGTACCTGGTTTTGCCAGTTATGGTGCCCTTCGTGCGCTAAGCATATTACGATTTCTTTTACCTGTAGACCTGATTATCATGGACAAATTTGACGCTAATCGCCGCAAACTGCTGGCGTTAGGTGGCGTTGCGCTCGGCGCAGCGGCCATCCTGCCGACGCCAGCATTTGCCACCCTCTCGACACCTCGTCCGCGAGTTTTAACGCTCAACAATCTTCATACCGGTGAGTCGCTAAAAGCGGAGTTTTTCGATGGCAGAGGCTATATTCAGGATGAATTAGCAAGACTTAACCATTTTTTCCGTGATTTCCGCGCGAATAAAATAAAAGCCATCGATCCTGGACTGTTTGATCAGATTTTCCGCCTTCAGGGCCTGCTGGGCACCAGCAAGCCGGTGCAGCTCATTTCTGGCTATCGCTCGATTGATACCAACAATGAACTGCGCGCCCACAGTCGCGGGGTAGCGAAAAAAAGCTATCACACGAAGGGACAGGCAATGGATTTCCATATTGAAGGCGTTTCGTTAGCCAATATTCGCAAAGCTGCGTTATCTATGCGCGCAGGTGGTGTAGGATATTACCCCAGCAGCAACTTTGTGCATATTGATACCGGTCCGGTTCGGCACTGGTAATAACGAAACACAGGAGCAGTATGAACTATCGTATTATTCCGGTTACCGCGTTCTCCCAGAATTGTTCACTCATCTGGTGCGAACAAACTAAACTGGCCGCGCTTGTCGATCCCGGCGGTGACGCTGAGAAGATCAAGCAGGAAGTCGCTGACAGTGGCGTGACGCTCATGCAGATTTTACTGACGCATGGTCACCTCGACCATGTGGGCGCAGCGGCTGAACTGGCTGAACACTACGGCGTGCCGATTGTCGGTCCGGAAAAAGAAGATGAGTTCTGGCTGCAGGGATTACCTGCCCAAAGCCGCATGTTTGGCCTTGATGAGTGTCAGCCCCTGACGCCCGATCGCTGGCTGAACGAAGGAGAGCGCGTTAACGTAGGGAATGTGACTTTACAGGTGTTGCATTGTCCTGGACATACGCCAGGCCATATTGCCTTCTTTGATGACCAGTCTCGTCTGCTGATTTCCGGCGATGTGATTTTCAAAGGTGGCGTAGGACGCAGTGATTTTCCTCGCGGCGATCACGGGCAGCTGATTCAGTCGATTAAACAGAAGCTATTGCCGCTGGGTGATGACGTTACGTTTATTCCTGGACACGGTCCAATGTCGACGCTGGGCTATGAACGGCTCCATAACCCGTTCCTTCAGGATGAAATGCCTGTCTGGTAACCCGAATAAAAAAAAGCCTGCATAACGCAGGCTTTTTTTATGGGCGCAAATTACAGTACGGCGACAATCGCTTCGCACAGTGGCGCCATGTTGTCAGGCGTCATGCCTGCAACGTTCACGCGGCCAGAGGCCACGGCGTACACGCCAAACTCTTCACGCAGACGCAGAACCTGCTCTTTGGTCAGGCCGCTGAACGAGAACATGCCGTTCTGTTTGATGATAAAGCTGAAGTCGCGGTCTGCGCCTTTCTCAGCCAGGGTGTTCACAAACAGCAGGCGCATGCGCTGAATACGCTGGCGCATATCGTTCAGCTCTTGTTCCCAGATAGCGCGCAGCGCATCGTTGCTCAGGATAGTGGCAACAACAGACGCACCGTGTGCCGGTGGGTTAGAGTAGTTAGCGCGGATAACCGATTTCATCTGGCTGAACGCACGATCGACGGTCTCTTCGTTAGCAGCAACCAGCGTACAGGCACCCACACGCTCATTGTACAGACCGAAGTTCTTGGAATAAGAGCTGGCGACAATCAGTTCCTGATGCACGGCTGCGAACGCGCGCAGGCCTTCGGCATCTTCTTCCAGACCACGGGCGAAGCCCTGGTAGGCAAAGTCAAACAGCGGCAGCCAGCCTTTTTCTACGGACAGCTTCGCCAGGTGTTGCCACTGCTCAAGCGTCGGATCGATACCGGTTGGGTTGTGGCAGCAGCCGTGGAACAGCACCACGTCACCCGCCTGCGCTTCGCTCAGGCTCGCCAGCAGGCCGTCAAAGTCGAGAGAGTGGTTTGCCGCGTCGTAGTAGGCGTATTCACGCACTTCCAGACCCGCAGAGTTAAACACGCTCTTGTGGTTAGGCCAGCTTGGGTTGCTTACCCATACGCGCTTAACAGAGGTGTTTTTCGCAAGGAAATCCGCCGCCACGCGCAGCGCACCGGTACCGCCCGGAGTCTGTGCTGTACGGGCACGTTTGTCACTCACAATTGCGCTGCCTTTACCGAACAGCAGCTCCTGGGTACAGCGACCAAATTCAGGGATACCATCAATACCGAGGTAGTTTTTGGTGGTTTCGTTTTCCAGCAGATACTGCTCAGCTTTCTTGACGCTGGTCAGTACCGGAGTTTTGCCGGTTTCATCTTTATATACACCAATACCCAGGTTGATTTTGCCAGGGCGGTCGTCGGCACGAAACAGATCGGCCAGGCCCAGAATAGGGTCGGCAGGAGCGGCGGTAATGTTCTCAAACATGACGAAGTTCCATTGTGATTACAGAAGTGAAATCCGCTATCAGGTTAACGGTAGATTTACAAAATGCCAACCGTTTGCGACGAAAAGCGTGCGGCTTTTCAAAAGTCGCCATTATTTTCTGTCACGCATAAAAAAACAGGGCCGAAGCCCTGTTCATTAAGCATATAACAAAGTGGTGTACTGATTAGAACTGGTAAACGATACCAACACCAGCCTGGTCGTCGGTAGACAGAGCTGTTGCACGGGTGTAATCATTCTCATCCAGCAAGTTGAACTTGTACGCAGCATAAACGTTCATGTTCTTGTTGAAGTAGTACCAGGTACCCACTTCGATGTATTTAACCAGATCAGCATCGCCACCTGCGAAAGTAGCACCGTTAGCAGTACGGCCTGTCAGGTCTTTACCCTTAGACTGCACATAGCCAATGGATGGACGCAGACCAAAGTCGAACTGGTATTGAACCACAGCTTCGAAGTTCTGCGTTTTGTTCGCGAATTCGTCATCGTTTTCACGAGTCATGTTACGGGATTCACCGTACATAACAGATGCGTATACGCTGTTCGCATCATATTTCAGTGACGTTGCCCAACCTTCAGCACGTTCACCTTTACCATCGGCAGTCTGCTTAGTGGAACGGTCAGAGTTGGTGTATGCCGCGGTTACGTTGAAGCCGTCTGCGAAGTCATAACCCAGAGAGTAGCTGCCGCCATCGCCGTTCTGGCGAGAAGTGGTGTGGCCGTTTTCATTTTTACCCTGGTACTGCAGGCCCAGTGCCAGACCATCAACCAGACCGAAGAAGTTAGAGTTACGGTAGGTAGCTAAACCGGTGCTACGCGAGGTCATGAAGTTATCAGTTGCGGCCAGAGAGTCGCCACCCCAGATAACCAGCATATCGGTTGAAGCCAGTGCATCATAGAACACACCGTAGTTACGGCCGTAATCAAATGAACCGTATTCACCCGCTTTCAGACCCGCGAAAGCCAGACGGGTTTTGGTACCCTGAGCACCTTCCTGAGAGGAAGCGTCCATGTTGTATTCCCACTGGCCGTAACCTACCAGTTGGTCGTTAACCTGGGTTTCACCTTTGAAACCGATACGGGCATAGGTGGTATCGTTGTTATTAGATGCACCGTTAGTAGTCCATTGATGCTCACCTACAGCTTTACCGTAGAAGTCCAGCTTGTTAGCGTTTTTGTTATAGATTTCTGCAGCGTTAGCTGCACCAGCTACCAGCAGAGCAGGGATAACCACTGCCAGAATATTGCGCTTCATCATTATTTATTACCCTCATTGGTTTTTTTATGACACTCGCCACTGCCGTCAATAAATTCTGTCAATAAATATTTCCGGAACTATTGATGAGAGTTTGGTGTCTTTATGTATCTGACAGGCATCTTTCCATTCGGCGAAGCGTTTCGCTAGCCTGAAAGTGCTACAATTCTCAAGATTAAGTAACTGAAAGAAAATATGTGTAACTAAATATTTATTTTTGGGAACTTTGTGAACCACCTCAAACTTCAGAGTGCCCTGGCGAATTAAGCGACAGGGCATATCCTATATATATGAATTCCTTATGATTAATTGAGATAACGGCGATTCATATAAACAGAGGCTAAACGACTCAGTTTTTCTTATGACCTCAAAAAGCCTTCTGGATGGCTGTAAAAGTGGTTGAAATTTGTGCTAACGCTTGAGGATGTAATAATCGCAATAAGAATGGGGTTTATTTTTTGTGGCTGAATATTTCGCGGAAACAAAACGTAACAGCTAGTGGTTGTGACGGGGTTAAGGTTTAAAGATGCTGACTTTGCGCTGACGAAAACTGACAATGCAGAATAAAATAATGGCCAGCACAGGCTGGCCATTTTAGTCTTTTACCGATTAGAAGCTGGCGTTACGTGGTGTACGTGGGAATGGAATCACGTCGCGAACGTTCTGAACTCCGGTAACGTAGGCGATCAGGCGCTCGAAGCCGAGACCAAAACCGGCGTGCGGTACGGTACCGTAACGACGCAGATCGCGGTACCAGCTGTAGTCAGCTGGGTTGAGCCCCATCTCTTCCATACGCGCGTCCAGCACGTCAAGACGCTCTTCACGCTGAGAGCCACCGATGATTTCACCGATGCCCGGCGCCAGTACGTCCATCGCTGCCACGGTTTTACCGTCTTCGTTAAGGCGCATATAGAAGGCCTTAATGTCTTTCGGGTAGTTTTTAACGACAACCGGCGCTTTGAAATGTTTCTCGGCCAGATAGCGTTCGTGTTCAGACGCCAGGTCAACGCCCCAGTAAACCGGGTTCTCGAACGTCTCACCGCATTTCTCGAGGATCGCCACCGCGTCGGTATAGTCCACCTGCGCAAAGTCGGCAGACACAAAACGCTCCAGACGCGCCACAGCATCGCTGTCTACGCGTTCTGCGAAGAATTTCATGTCGTCAGGACGCTCTTCCAGCACCGCTTTGAATACATACTTCAGCATCGCTTCCGCCAGACCCGCAACATCGTCCAGGTCGGCGAACGCCACTTCCGGCTCCAGCATCCAGAATTCCGCAAGGTGACGGCTGGTGTTGGAGTTTTCGGCACGGAAGGTTGGGCCAAAGGTGTAGATCTTAGACAGCGCACAGGCGTACGTTTCGCCGTTGAGCTGACCGGATACCGTCAGGAAAGCTTCTTTACCAAAGAAGTCTTTGTCATAGTCCACTTTACCTTCCGGCGTGCGCGGCAGGTTTTCCATGTCCAGCGTCGAGACGCGGAACATCTCACCCGCACCTTCTGTATCGGACGCGGTGATCAGCGGGGTAGACACCCAGAAGTAACCCTGCTCGTCGAAGAAACGATGCAGCGCCTGCGCCAGCGTATGACGCACGCGCGCCACCGCACCAATCAGGTTGGTACGTGGACGCAGGTGCGCCACTTCACGCAGGTATTCAATGCTGTGACGTTTTGCTGCCATCGGGTAGGTATCCGGATCTTCAACCCAGCCGGTGACTTCAATGGCTGAGGCCTGAATTTCGAAACTCTGGCCCTGGCCCGGGGATGCCACAACCACGCCGGTGACAATAACGGAACAGCCCGTCGTCAGGCGCAGAACGTCATCATTGTAATTGGGCAGAGAATTATTAATGACGGCCTGTACAGGATCAAAGCAGGAACCGTCATAGACGGCAAGGAAGGAGATGCCAGCTTTAGAATCTCGGCGGGTACGCACCCATCCGCGCACGGTGACCTGTTGGTCAACGGCGACACGGCCCTGGAGTACGTCGGCTACAGGCACAACGCTCATAATATTCTCTCTGTTAATAGTCGGAAAAAATAAACACTTGTCCACCCTTATGGGGGGATATCTATGTTACCTGCCATCCGCTATCAGACAAGTAAATTTCGCAGTCAAAAGAGAAGAATTAAGAAATAAATAAGAAGAGGGGAGCCATAAAGGCTCCCGTAAGCGCTTAACTGGCTTTTTTGATCTGAGGAAGATCGAAGGCTTTGCGCAACGCGCGAACAAACGCTTTGTCATGGCAGATGGTTTTGCCCGGGCTGTCGGAGAGCTTCGCCACCGGCTTGCCGTTACATTCCACCAGTTTGATGACAATATTCAGAGGTTTTACCTGAGGAATATCGCAGGTCAAACGGGTACCAATGCCGAAGCTTAGGTTCACTCTGGTACTGAAATGGCGATAGAGTTCGACCGCTTTCGCCAGGTCGAGATTATCGGAGAAGACCAGCACCTTGCTCATCGGATCAATGCCGAGTTTCTCGTAATGGGCAATGGCCTTCTCGCCCCATTCAACCGGATCCCCGGAGTCGTGGCGTAATCCCTGGTAACGTTCAGCGAACTCGGGACCAAAGTCGCGCAGGAAGGCATCCATCGTAATACAGTCGGTGAGGGCGATCCCGAGTTGATTCGGGTACTCCTCAAGCCATGCGGCCAGTGCCGCGCGCTGGCTGTTAGCCAGATTGGGGCTGATCTGCTGATGCGCCTGGAACCACTCGTGCGCCTGGGTACCCATTGGCGTCAGGCTAAGGCGACGTGCCAGATCGTAGTTACTGGTGCCTACAAACCACGGCTCCTGCTGAAGACGTTTAACGATGGCCTCCTGAACGTCGCGCGAGAAACGACGACGGGTGCCAAAGTCCATCAGGCGGAAGCGGGACATGTCTAACCCTTCGGTCAGCGTGGAGAAGGCCGCGAGTTTATTTTCCAGCGCGGCGACCGCCTGCTCGACGCCCGTTTCCGGCGAACGGTAGCGGTGAGCCAGTTCGCTGATCACCGCCAGAAGCGGCACTTCCCACATGATCACTTCCCGCCACGGACCTTCAAGGCGAATATCCAGCTTGCCGTTATCGTTAAGCACGGTGACCTGCTCCGGCTTATAGCGGAAATCGCGCAGCCAGTTCAGGTAGTCGGCTTTGAAGAAAGGCAGGCCAGAAAGCCACTGATATTCCTCGTCCTGCAGCGTCAGATGCTGCATAGCATTGACCTGTTCACGAATGGCGTCTGCGTAGATACCGAGCAAGTCGTCGCCACGGCAGCGGAATTCCGCCGCGACATGAACGTCATAGTAATGGTGGAAAACGGCTTGCTGCATATGCAGTTTATACGCGTCGGTATCCAGCAACGTATGCAGAACTGGAGAAGCGAATTGAGTCATAGGTGCGCAGTAGCATCCTCTCACAGGAGCGTTTAGTACAATAAACAACTCCGGAGTATACCTTGTTTAGTGATTTATTGAACCCCGATCACAACATAAGCGCGTTTTATGGTCGAGGGCATTTTGTGCCCCGTGTTATACAAATGTAGCAAAAAAAGGTTTTGACCCTGAAAAGATGAACATTCTGCATAGCGCGTTTTGCGCAACAGGAATATATTGAAACGTTACTCGACAAACGATGCATAAGGTTTTCTATGACACAACAGCCACAAGCCAAATACCGCCACGACTACCGTGCGCCGGATTACCTGATTAGCGAAATCGATCTGACTTTTGACCTGGATGCCACTAAAACCGTTGTCACGGCGGTAAGCAAGGTGACGCGCCACAGCGCAACTGCGGTGCCGCTGCGTCTGGATGGTGAAGACCTGACGCTGGTCTCCCTGCATATTAATGATGAAGCCTGGTCAGACTATAAAGAAGAAAACAACCAGCTGGTCATCGACAACCTGCCGGAACAGTTTACGCTGCGCATCGTGAATGAAATCAGCCCGGCCGCCAACACCGCGCTGGAAGGGCTTTATCAGTCAGGCGTGGCGCTGTGTACCCAGTGTGAAGCGGAAGGGTTCCGCCACATTACCTGGTATCTTGACCGCCCGGACGTCCTGGCGCGCTTCACCACCAAAATCATCGCCGATAAAACCCTCTATCCCTTTCTGCTCTCCAACGGTAACCGCGTAGGTGAAGGCGAGCTGGAGAATGGCCGTCACTGGGTGCAGTGGCAGGATCCGTTCCCGAAACCGTGCTACCTGTTTGCGCTGGTGGCGGGGGACTTCGACGTGCTGCGTGACACCTTCAAAACGCGCTCAGGCCGTGAGGTGGCGCTGGAGCTGTTTGTTGACCGCGGCAACCTTGACCGCGCGCCGTGGGCGATGACTTCCCTCATCAACTCCATGAAGTGGGACGAGGAGCGCTTCGGCCTCGAATATGATCTCGACATCTATATGATTGTCGCCGTCGATTTCTTCAACATGGGCGCAATGGAGAATAAAGGCCTGAACGTCTTTAACTCCAAATACGTGCTGGCGCGTACCGATACCGCAACGGACAAAGACTACCTCGATATCGAACGCGTCATCGGCCACGAATATTTTCACAACTGGACCGGCAACCGCGTCACCTGCCGCGACTGGTTCCAGCTCAGCCTGAAAGAGGGCCTGACCGTCTTCCGTGACCAGGAGTTCAGCTCCGATCTGGGTTCACGCGCGGTAAACCGCATCAACAACGTGCGTACCATGCGCGGCCTGCAGTTTGCGGAAGATGCCAGCCCAATGGCGCACCCGATCCGTCCGGATAAAGTCATCGAAATGAACAACTTCTACACCCTGACGGTGTATGAGAAAGGCGCTGAAATTATCCGCATGATCCACACTCTGCTGGGTGAAGAGAACTTCCAGAAAGGGATGCAGCTGTACTTTGAGCGTCATGACGGCAGCGCGGCCACCTGCGACGATTTTGTGCAGGCAATGGAAGATGCCTCTAATGTCGATCTCTCTCACTTCCGCCGCTGGTACAGCCAGGCCGGTACGCCGATTGTTACCGTCAAAGACGACTATAATCCGGAAACCGAGCAGTACACGCTGACCATCAGCCAGCGCACGCCGCCGACGGCAGAGCAGGAAGAGAAATACCCGCTGCATATTCCGTTCAGCATTGAGCTGTACGATAACGAAGGCAAAGTCATCCCGCTGCAGAAGGGCGGCCACCCGGTACACAACGTGCTGAACGTGACCCAGGCCGAGCAGACCTTTATCTTCGATAACGTCTACTTCCAGCCGGTGCCTGCGCTGCTGTGTGAATTCTCCGCGCCGGTGAAGCTGGAGTACAAGTGGAGCGATCAGCAGCTGACGTTCCTGATGCGTCACGCGCGTAACGATTTCTCCCGCTGGGATGCGGCGCAAAGTCTGCTGGCGACCTACATCAAGCTCAACGTAAACCGTCATCAGCAGGGCCAGCCGCTGTCGCTGCCTGTCCATGTGGCTGACGCGTTCCGCGCGATCCTGCTGGATGAGAAGATTGACCCGGCATTGGCCGCAGAAATTCTGACTCTGCCGTCAGCGACTGAAATCGCGGAGTTGTTCGAGATTATCGATCCGATCGCGATCGTGGCGGTGCGTGAAGCGCTGACCCGTACGCTGGCTACTGAACTGGCGGACGAGTTCCTCGCCATTTATAACGCCAACAAGCTTGACGCTTATCGCGTTGAGCACGCGGACATTGGTAAACGTTCTCTGCGCAACACCTGCCTGCGCTATCTGGCGTTTGGTGAAACCGAGCTGGCGAACACCCTGGTGAGCAAGCAGTATCACGAGGCGGATAACATGACCGACGCCCTGGCCGCGCTGGGTGCAAGCGTTGCCGCCGAACTGCCGTGCCGCGATGCGCTGATGCAGGAGTACGACGACAAGTGGCATCAGGATGGCCTGGTGATGGACAAGTGGTTCATCCTGCAGGCGACCAGCCCGGCGGCCGATGCACTCAGCAACGTACGCAGCCTGCTGAAGCATCGTTCCTTTACCCTGAGCAACCCAAACCGCGTGCGTTCGCTGATTGGCGCGTTTGCCAGCAGCAACCCGGCGGCGTTCCACGCCGAAGACGGCAGCGGTTATCAGTTCATGGTGGAAATGCTGACCGAGCTGAACAGCCGTAACCCGCAGGTGGCGTCGCGTCTGATTGAGCCGCTGATCCGTCTGAAGCGTTACGATGCGAAGCGTCAGGCGAAGATGCGTGCCGCGCTTGAGCAGCTGAAAGGGCTGGAAAATCTGTCTGGTGATTTGTACGAGAAGATCGCCAAAGCGTTAGCGTAAAATAAGTTAACCCTCCCTCTCCCCGTGGGAGAGGGCCGGGTGAGGGCATCAGGCATTAGCCTTAGCTCGCTGTAACTCTATGCTCCCGCGCTTCATCACTCGATCTAATACCTCAGCTTCGAGCTCCGCCAGTCTTGCTGAGCCCACGCGACGAGGCCGCGGAAGATCCACCGTCAGATCCAGACCTATTTTCCCGTCCTCTATTAACAGCACCCGGTCCGCCATCGCGACGGCTTCGCTCACGTCATGCGTCACCAGCAGTACCGTAAAGCCGTGCGCCTGCCACAGGGATCCAATCAAATCCTGCATTTCGATTCGCGTCAGGGCGTCGAGCGCGCCGAGCGGTTCATCAAGCAGCAGCAGGCCAGGACGGTGAATCAACGCCCGCGCCAGCGCCACGCGCTGCTTCTGCCCACCCGAGAGGGCGGCAGGCCATTCATCGGCTCGATTTTCCAGCCCAACGGCGGCCAGCGCCTGGCGGGCTTCATCCCGCCAGCTGCCCTTAAGACCGAGCCCGACATTGTCGATAACCGTTTTCCACGGCAGCAGCCGCGCGTCCTGAAACATCATGCGGGTATCGTCCTGAATATTCGAAAGCGGCGTTGTTCCTGCCAGAATGTCGCCGCCGTTGGGGGCTTCCAGTCCGGCCAGCAGCCTTAGCAGGGTACTCTTGCCGCCGCCGCTGCGCCCGACAACGGCCACAAATTGTCCGGCGGGGATATGCAGATCCAGCCCGTTAAGAATGGTGTTTTCGCCGTAGCGTTTGGTCACGCCGTTCAGCAGTAACGGTGTTCCCTGGTTCAGTCGTGCAGTATTCATGCTTTCGCCTCCTGAAGGGTGTAGGCCGGGTTCCAGCGCAGCCAGCTGCGCTCCAGCCACTGGGCGCTAACGTCGGCGAGTTTGCCGAGCAGGGCATACAGAATGATGGCAACCACCACCACGTCCGTTTGCAGGAATTCGCGGGCGTTCATCGCCAGGTAACCAATGCCTGAATTGGCCGAGATAGTCTCTGCTACAATCAGCGTCAGCCACATCAGGCCGAGCGCAAAACGCACCCCGACCATAATGGAGGGCAGGGCGCCCGGCAGGATCACGTGTATAAAGAGAGAAAAACCCGATAAGCCGTAGCTGCGCGCCATCTCCACCAGACCGCGATCGATATTGCGGATCCCGTGCCAGGTGTTGATGTAGATCGGGAACAATGTGCCCAGCGCCACGAGGAAGATTTTGGCGCTCTCATCAATCCCAAACCACAGGATAACCAGCGGGATCAGCGCCAGATGCGGCACGTTGCGCAGCATCT
The DNA here is from genome assembly GCF_008122455.1 of Enterobacter sp. C6. Classification (NCBI taxonomy): domain Bacteria; kingdom Pseudomonadati; phylum Pseudomonadota; class Gammaproteobacteria; order Enterobacterales; family Enterobacteriaceae; genus Enterobacter; species Enterobacter sp. C6. The sequence goes on along the minus strand of NZ_QPFW01000227.1, from coordinate 32,419 downwards.
GAATAGAGGTATCCAGCAGCCGCTCGCCCCAGCGGGAAAGGCCACTGATCAGGCCCAGAACCAGACCGATGCTGCCGCCGATGGAAAACCCAATCACGGCGCGCCAGGAGCTGATCGCCAGATGCTGCCACAGCTCACCGCTCACGCTCAGCGACCAGAACGCTTCTACAACGCCCTCCGGGGAGGGCAGAATGCGGCTCGACAGCCAGCCGGTGGACGACGCGAACTGCCAGAGTGCCACAATGCCGACGGGTAAAAACCACGGCGCGGCGCGCAGCAGCCATTTTTGTGAGGTGGCAGACATGGTCACTCCTTAGCTCTGTGCGGCTTTGCGTGGAATAAACTCGTTCGCCACGGCTTCGCCCTGAAGCTGAAGCCGCTGCGGCTGTGGAATTTCCGGAATGGCGACATCCAGATGCGGGAATAACAGCTCGCCCACCTTGTACGCCTCTTCCAGATGCGGATAGCCGGAGAGAATAAAGCTGTCGATGCCCAGCTCGGCGTATTCATTAATTCGCGCAGCCACGGTCGGGCCGTCGCCAACCAGCGCCGTACCCGCACCGCCACGTACCAGGCCGACGCCCGCCCACAGGTTCGGGCTGATCTCCAGGTTCTCGCGCTTGCCGTTGTGCAGGGACGCCATTCGGTGCTGTCCGACGGAGTCGGTTTTGGCAAATGCGGCCTGGGCTCTGGCGATCGTTTCATCATCCAGATGCGAGATCAGGCGGTCCGCCGCCTGCCAGGCTTCTTCATTGGTTTCGCGAACAATCACATGCAGGCGAATGCCGAAGCGCACCTTGCGGCCATGGGCGGCCGCCTTAGCGCGGACCTGGGCAATTTTTTCTTTCACCAGCTCAGGCGGTTCGCCCCAGGTCAGATAGAGATCGACCTGCTCTGCCGCCAGATCCTGGGCCACATCCGACGATCCGCCAAAATAGAGCGGCGGGCGCGGCTGCTGCACTGGCGGGAAGTAGAGTTTCGCGTCGCGAACGTGGATATGCTTGCCTTCAAAGGTAACGGTTTCACCTTCCAGCAGACGTCGCCAGACGCGGGTGAACTCGGCGGAGGCTTCATAGCGCTCGGTATGGTCGAGAAATACCCCATCGCCCGCCAGCTCCTGCGGATCGCTGCCCGTCACCAGGTTAAACAGGGCGCGGCCGTTGGACAGTCTGTCCAGCGTTGCCGCCTGACGCGCCGCCACGGTGGGGGAGACAACGCTCGGGCGTAACGCGACCAGGAACTTCAGACGCTGGGTGACCGGGATCATCGACGCGGCCACGAGCCAGGCATCTTCACATGAACGTCCGGTCGGGATCAGCACCCCGGTGAAACCGATTCGGTCCGCTGCCTGCGCAATCTGCTGCAGGTAGCCGTGGTCAACCGGGCGCGAACCCTCTTCTGTACCAAGATAGTGTCCATCACCGTGGGTGGGTAAAAACCAGAAAAGATTCAGACTCATGATTTAGCTCCTTCTTTGCCTGCGGGCTGCCAGATGCGTTCGCGAATAGTGACCTGTTTCGGCACCAGGTGGTTTTGATAGAAAAGGTCTGCCGTTTGTTGCTGAAGCGCGGCGACGTGGGCGTCCACGGGCGTGATGGTGGTCGGTGGACGGTGGTTGAGATAGCTCGCGATCACCGGCTCAGGTAAGCCCATGGTTTTCGCCAGCAGGGTAATGCTCTCCTGGCGCTGGGTCTGGGTCAGCGCATCGGCCTGGGTAAAGGTATCCAGTACGCCCTGAATAAATGCGCCGTTCTTTTCCGCATAAGGACGCGCGGCCAGATAGAACGAACCGGTCTGCTTCAGCGTGGTGCCGTCTTTCAGCACGCGAACGCCGCCCTGCAGTAAAGCGGCGGAGTAGTACGGATCCCAGATGGCCCAGGCATCAACGTTCTTCTGCTGGAATGCAGCGCGCGCGTCGGCAGGCGTCAGGTAAACAGGTTGAATGTCAGTGAACTTGAGTCCGGCTTCTTGCAGGGCACGCAGCAGCAGGTTGTGTGAGCTGGAACCTTTCTGGAAAGCAACTTTATGCCCTTTAAGATCGGCGACGCTTTTAATGTCGCTGTTTTCTGGCACCAGAATCACTTCGGCCTTCGGTTTGGGCGGCTCAACGCCAACATAGACGAGGTCCGCTCCCGCCGCCTGGGCGAATATCGGCGGAATATCACCCGTACTGCCGAGATCGATACTGCCGACGTTCAGGGCCTCCAGCATCTGCGGGCCAGCCGGGAACTCCACCCAGGAGAATTTGGTGTCCGGGAAGCGTTTTTCCAGAAGCTGGTGGCTTTTCGCCAGCACCATGCTGACACTGCCTTTCTGATAGCCAATGCGTAAACTGTCCGGAGCCGTTTCTGCGGCATGGGCCAGCGAGGAAAGCGCCATCAGACCTGCCAGGCCGATACGGGTTAACGTTTTAAACATGTGCGACTCCTTGAGGCTGACCAAACGCCGGCGCCTGGATATCCCTGCGGTGCAGAGCATGCCAGAAGGTTTCCAGGGCAGTATCGAGGCGGGTTTGCAGGTTCGGCGTAAAATGAGGTTTATGTTGATAATCGATAACCTGGGAGTCATCGGCGAAAACGCCGTGGAGGATCTCCTGCGCTTTCAATGCGTTCAGCACCGGCTTCAGGGCATAATCCACGGCCAGTAAATGGGCAACCGTACCGCCCGTTGCCAGCGGCAGCACGACTTTGCCGTCCAGGGCACGTTCCGGAAGCAGATCGAGCAGGGTTTTCAGCGCCCCGGAAAAAGAGGCTTTATAAATGGGCGTTGCCACAATTAGGCCGTCAGCGCCGTTAAGCTGCTCGATGAGCGTTTTAAGCGCAGGGCTGTCGAAACGGGCATAAAGCAGATCTTCAGGTTCGAAGTTATGCAGGTTCCAGTGGCACACTTCCACATCCAGGGCATTGAGTTTTTCGCGGGCATATTCCAGCAGGGCGCTGGATCGCGAAGGGAATCGTGGACTTCCGGCCAGGGTAATGACGCGCATACTTCCTCCTTATAACTAATTGTTTGCTTTTATCTAACATTCATAACAATTTTCAGGAGTGTGACACCGCGCGGTTATTCCACTAAATGATTTATCTGCAATTAAAATGCGAAAAAGTGCATAAGAAATAGACAGGGAGGTAAACGATTGCGTTTTACGCTGATTTTTTGCCGCAGGTCAATTCCCTTTCGCGCGTGGATCGCCCATAATCCCCTCCCGGTTTGCACACCGGGAATCCAGGAGAGTTCATGTACTACCCCTTCGTTCGTAAAGCTCTTTTCCAGCTCGACCCTGAGCGCGCTCATGAATTTACAATGCAGCAATTACGTCGTATTACCGGAACGCCGCTGGCCGCGCTGGTGCGTCAGCATGTCCCGGTAAAACCTGTGCAGTGCATGGGTCTGACCTTTAAAAACCCGCTGGGTCTGGCGGCTGGTCTGGACAAAAATGGCGAGTGTATCGATGCCCTGGGCGCGATGGGCTTTGGCTCCATTGAAATCGGGACCGTCACGCCCCGCCCGCAGCCGGGAAATGACAAGCCGCGACTGTTCCGCCTGGTTGAAGCCGAAGGGCTGATCAACCGCATGGGCTTTAATAACCTTGGCGTTGATCACCTTGTTGAGAACGTTAAAAAAGCCCACTTTGACGGAATTCTGGGCATCAATATCGGCAAAAATAAAGACACGCCGGTCGAGCAGGGTAAAGATGACTATCTGATTTGTATGGAAAAAGTCTACGCCTATGCCGGTTATATTGCGGTGAATATTTCTTCACCCAATACTCCGGGGTTGCGCTCCTTACAATATGGCGAAGCGCTGGACGATCTTCTGAGTGCCATTAAAAATAAGCAAAATGAACTCCAGACGATCCACCATAAATATGTTCCGGTCGCGGTTAAGATCGCCCCGGATCTTTCTGCCGAAGAATTGATCCAGGTTGCCGACAGTTTAGTTCGCCATAATATTGATGGTGTGATTGCAACCAATACCACCCTCGATCGCTCCCTCGTGCAGGGAATGAAAAACTGTGACGAAGCGGGTGGGTTAAGCGGACGTCCGGTACAATTAAAAAGCACCGAGATTATTCGCGCCCTGTCTGCGGAATTAAAAGGACGCCTGCCGATTATTGGCGTCGGTGGCATCGACTCCGTGATTGCTGCGCGCGAGAAGATGGCGGCGGGTGCGTCACTGGTGCAAATCTATTCCGGCTTTATTTTTAAAGGACCACCGCTGATTAAAGAAATCGTTACTCATATCTAATCTTTTCTCTTAATCAGACAACCAGGGCTTTATTTCCAGCCCTGGTTGTTTTATATTCCGTCACTGTTGCTTATTTAGACATTATAGTCTTTTATTAATGGTGTTATAAACGAAGCGGCGATCAGGACATTTTTAGTACAGGACGTTTCGGGGACGGGAGAGAAACATGCGAATTAAACCTGACGATAACTGGCGCTGGTATTTTTGCGACGAGCATGATCGAATGATGCTCGATTTAGCCAATGGCATGTTGTTTCGCTCTCGTTTCGCCCGCCGAATGTTAACCCCGGACGCGTTTTCCCCGTCGGGCTTTTGCGTTGACGATGCGGCGCTTTATTTCTCTTTCGAAGAAAAATGCCGCGATCTGGTGCTTTCTAAAGAGCAGCGTGCCGAGCTGGTATTAAATGCGCTGGTGGCTATCCGCTTCCTGAAACCGCAAATGCCGAAAAGCTGGCATTTCCTGCCGCACGGTATGAACTGGACCCCGGCAACAGGTGACGCGGCGAGCGTCAATCTGAGCGATACCGCAGAAGAGGTAAGCCTGCTGGTGGTTGAGCCTGGTGAAAATGCTGCGCTCTGCCTGCTGGCCCAGCCCGGCGTAACCATTGCCGGGCGGACGATGCAGCTTGGCGATGCCATTAAAGTGATGAACGACAGGCTGAAGCCACAGCTGCGCGTAGATTCTTTCAGCCTCGAACAGGCGGTTTAAGCTTCCAGCTGTACGGACGTTTTCGGTATGCAGCTACAGCACAGAATTGTGCCGTCATTTCCAATTGCCGATTTTTTCAACGCACTTACTTCGCCATCCACCAGCCTGATGCGGCAGCATCCGCAAATGCCTGCGCGACAGGAATAGGGGACGCGAATACCTGCCTGCTCCAGTTGCTCCAGTAATACCTGCTGGTTGTTGCCACGGATGATGTTTCCCTGCCAGTGAATATCTACCGCAGAAGCGACATTCGTCACAACGTCGACCATTTCTTCTTCCTGACCTGAGCCGTACACTCTTGCAGGCCCTCGGGCAAGGATCTCTACCTCATCACCAACGCGGATTGCACCGCTGGAGCGCGGGATCAGGTTCTGGCCGAAATCCACATCGCCGTTGTCCTGCGCGGTGCGGAATGACTGCAGCGTCTTCAGCGGTTCGCCGGAAGGGTGCTTCTGGCCTTTCTCCGGGCTCACCGTGGTGAAAATGCAGCGGCTACAGGGTTTTACGACATCAAAGATGACGCTGCCAATGCGGATCACTTTCCAGGTGTCTTCGTCCCAGGCGTCAACACCGGTCACCACCAGGTTCGGACGAAACTGTTCCATCTGAACGCTGGCTTTGCAGCGGCGTTGTAAATCACGCAGCGAGGCTTCGTTAGTCAGCAGGAACGGGAAGCCATCGGCGAAGGAGAGGGGAACGGCGTCGTGGCGCTTCACGCGACGCGTCAGCTCAGGCCCAACCCAGCGCAGCTGCACGTCACGGGAAAAGAAGCCGCTCAGCCAGCGGTTAATCTCATCCGGGGCGATGCGCGCGGTAAAATGGTTACCCCACACTTCCGTTGGCGCATCGACGGGCGCAAAATCCGCAAAGCGAATCACCGCGCTGGAACCGTCCGGCGCGGTAAGGTGCAAACCGTCGTGAAGCGGGGAAGGGGTAAAGCGAACCATCTGCGGGAACTGGCGTGCGGTAATAAACGTGCCGTCAGGCTCGGTGACCATAAAAATACGATCGAAGGCGAATCCGCTCATGTCGGCCAGCGCGTGAGAGACGCCGATTCCGCGCATGGATTTCACCGGATGAATAAAAAGCCTGGATAACGTCGCCACTGCACACTCCCACAAATGAAAATAAGCCTTCAACTTTATGACATACACGCCATATTAGCTATAATGCGCGACAATTTTCTAAGAGTAAAAGTGACGATATGAATTCTCTGTTTGCCAGTACGGCCCGTGGGCTGGAAGAGCTGTTAAAAACTGAACTGGAAAGCCTGGGCGCACAAGAGTGCCAGGTGGTTCAGGGTGGTGTCCATTTTGAGGGCGACACGCGGCTTATTTACCAGAGCCTGATGTGGAGTCGCCTGGCGTCGCGCATCATGCTGCCGATGAAGGAGTGCAAGGTTTATAGCGACCTTGACCTCTATACCGGCGTACAGATGATCGACTGGACAGAGATCTTCACCCCGAATGCCACCTTTGCGGTGCATTTCAACGGCGTGAACGACGAGATCCGCAACAGCCAGTACGGTGCCCTGCGCGTAAAAGACGCCATTGTGGACTGCTTCACGCGTAAAAATAAGGAACGTCCGAACGTCGATCGTGAAAACCCCGATCTGCGTATTAACGTCTGGCTGAACGGTGACACGGCGAGCATCTCTCTCGATCTAAGCGGTGCAGGTCTGCATCTGCGCGGCTACCGCGATCGTACCGGTATGGCGCCAATTAAAGAAACGCTGGCGGCTGCCATTGTCATGCGCTCCGGCTGGCAGCCGGGCACGCCGCTGCTCGATCCGATGTGTGGTTCCGGTACGTTGCTGATTGAGGCGGCCATGCTGGCAACCGATCGCGCGCCGGGCCTGCATCGCGGTCACTGGGGCTTTAAAGGCTGGGCACAGCACGATGAAGCGCTCTGGAAAGAGGTCAAAGACGACGCGCAAACCCGCGCACGCAAAGGCCTGGCAGAGTACACCTCCCACTTTTATGGTTCGGACAGCGACCCGCGCGTCATTGAACGCGCGCGCAGCAACGCCCGTCGCGCTGGTATCGGCGAGCTGGTCACCTTCGAAGTGAAAGACGTGGCGAACCTGACCAACCCGTTGCCAAAAGGCCCGTACGGTACCGTGATCAGCAACCCGCCATACGGCGAGCGTCTGGACAGCGAGCCTGCGCTGATTGCCCTGCACAGCCTGCTGGGCCGCAATATGAAGGACCACTTCGGCGGCTGGAACCTGTCTCTGTTTAGCGCCTCGCCGGAGCTGCTGAGCTGCCTCCAGCTGCGCGCCGATCGCCAGTTTAAGGCCAAAAACGGCCCGCTGGACTGCGTGCAGAAGAACTACCATCTGGCGGAGAAAGCGGCCGACAGCAAGCCGTCCGGCGTGGCGGAAGATTACGCCAACCGCCTTCGCAAAAACCTGAAGAAATTTGAGAAGTGGGCGAAGCAGGAGGGCATTGAATGCTATCGCCTGTACGATGCCGACCTGCCGGAATACAACGTGGCGGTTGACCGCTACGCGGACTGGGTGGTGATTCAGGAATATGCGCCACCGAAAACCATTGATGCGCAAAAAGCGCGTCAGCGCATGCTGGACGTCATTGCCGCCACCATCGCCGTGCTCGGCATTGCGCCGAACAAGCTGGTGCTGAAAACCCGCGAGCGTCAGAAAGGAAAAAATCAGTATCAGAAGATGGGCGAGAAGGGCGACTTTATCGAAGTGAGCGAATACAACGCGCGCCTGTGGGTCAACCTGACCGACTATCTGGATACCGGTCTGTTCCTCGACCACCGTATCGCCCGACGCATGCTGGGCCAGATGAGTAAAGGCAAAGATTTCCTCAACCTGTTCTCCTATACCGGCAGCGCCAGCGTGCATGCGGGTCTGGGCGGGGCGCGGAGCACCACCACGGTGGATATGTCCCGCACCTATCTGGAATGGGCGGAGCGCAACCTTCGTCTTAACGGCTTAACCGGACGTCAGCATCGCCTGATGCAGGCTGACGTGCTGGGCTGGCTGCGCGACACCGACGAGCAGTTTGACCTGATCTTTATCGATCCGCCGACCTTCTCCAACTCCAAGCGTATGGAAGATAGCTTTGATGTACAACGCGATCACCTGCGCCTGATGACCGACCTGAAGCGCCTGCTGCGCAAAGGCGGCACCATTATGTTCTCGAACAACAAACGCGGCTTCCGTATGGATCATGACGGCTTAGCAGCCCTGGGACTGAAAGCACAAGAAATCAGCCAAAAAACGCTGTCTCAGGACTTTGCCCGTAACCGTCAAATCCATAACTGCTGGTTGATTACCGCGGTCTGAAAGGAAAAATAAATGTCTTTAATTAGTATGCACGGCGCGTGGCTCTCTTTCAGCGACTCACCGCTTCTCGACAATGCAGAACTGCACATCGAAGATAACGAGCGCGTCTGTCTGGTGGGCCGTAACGGCGCGGGTAAATCCACGCTGATGAAAATCCTCAACCGTGAACAGGGTCTGGATGACGGGCGTATTGTTTACGAGCAGGATCTGATTGTCTCCCGCCTGCAGCAGGATCCACCGCGTCACGTGACCGGCAGCGTTTACGATTTCGTGGCGGAAGGGATCTCCGAGCAGGCTGAATACCTGAAGCGCTATCACGAGATTTCGCATCTGGTGATGACCGATCCGAGCGACAAAAACCTCAACGAACTGGCGAAAGTGCAGGAGATGCTCGATCACCACGGTCTGTGGCAGCTTGAAAACCGCATTAATGAAGTACTGGCGCAGCTCGGTCTGGAACCCGATATGGAACTGTCGGCGCTCTCCGGCGGCTGGCTGCGTAAAGCGGCTCTGGGCCGCGCGCTGGTCAGCGGGCCGAAGGTGCTGCTGCTGGACGAACCGACCAACCACCTGGATATCGAAGCGATTGACTGGCTGGAAGGTTTCCTGAAAACCTTCAGCGGCACCATCATCTTTATCTCGCATGACCGTTCGTTTATTCGCAACATGGCGACGCGCATTGTCGACCTCGACCGCGGCAAGCTGGTGACCTATCCCGGCGATTACGATACGTATCTGCTGGAGAAAGAAGAAAACCTGCGCGTGGAAGAATTGCAGAATGCCGAGTTCGACCGCAAGCTGGCGCAGGAAGAGGTCTGGATCCGCCAGGGCATCAAAGCCCGTCGTACCCGTAACGAAGGCCGCGTACGTGCCCTGAAGGCGATGCGTCGCGAGCGCAGTGAACGCCGTGAAGTGATGGGCAGCGCCAAAATGCAGGTGGAAGAGGCGTCCCGTTCCGGCAAGATTGTCTTCGAAATGGAAAACGTCAACTATCAGGTTGACGGTAAAGTGCTGGTGAACGATTTTTCCGCGCAGGTGCAGCGCGGCGATAAAATTGCGCTCATCGGCCCGAACGGCTGCGGTAAAACCACGCTGCTGAAACTGATGCTGGGCCAGCTGCAGGCCGACAGCGGACGTATTCACTGCGGGACCAAGCTGGAGGTCGCCTACTTCGACCAGCACCGCGCGGAGCTGGATCCGGACCGTACGGTGATGGACAACCTCGCCGAAGGTAAGCAGGAGGTGATGGTAAACGGTAAGCCGCGCCACGTGCTGGGCTACCTGCAGGACTTCCTGTTCCATCCGAAACGCGCCATGACGCCGGTGCGCGCGCTGTCCGGCGGTGAGCGAAATCGTCTGCTGCTGGCTCGCCTGTTCCTTAAGCCAAGCAACCTGCTGATCCTCGATGAACCGACGAACGACCTCGATGTCGAAACGCTGGAATTGCTCGAAGAACTGATTGACGGCTATCAGGGTACCGTGATGCTGGTCAGCCACGATCGCCAGTTCGTGGATAACACCGTGACCGAGTGCTGGATCTTCGAAGGTGAAGGGCGAATTGGGCAATACGTAGGCGGTTATCATGATGCAAAAGGGCAGCAATTGCAGTCTCTGGCGCAGAAACAGTCAAAGTCCAAAATAAGTTCTGAACCTGCTGTAACAAAAGCAGAAACTGTCAAGAAAACCTCGGCTAAACTAAGCTATAACCTGCAGCGCGAACTGGAGGGGCTACCGCAGCGTCTTGAAGAGCTGGAAGCCGCGCTTGAGGATTTGCAAAAACAGGTTGCTGATGCGTCATTCTTTACTCAATCGCATGACTATACTCAGAAAGTACTGTCAGAAATGTCCGCGGCTGAAAAAGCCCTGGAAGAAGCATTTGAGCGCTGGGAGTACCTTGAGTCTCTGAAAAACGGCGCATAAACAGGGATAACATATGTGTGACCAGCACCATGCCGACAGGCATATTTTATGCTCGCAATGCGATATGCTCGTGGCGTTGCCAGAGCTTGGTCACGGACATAAAGCCCTGTGTCCACGTTGCGGTGCGACGTTGACAACCGAGTGGGACGCGCCGCGGCAGCGTCCCACTGCTTATGCTTTGGCAGCATTGTTTATGCTGCTGCTCTCCAATCTCTTCCCCTTCATCTATATGAAGGTGGGGGGGATCACCAGCCAGGTAGATTTGCTTGAAATTCCGGGCGTGATGTTCTCGGAAGATTACGCCAGCCTGGGGACCTTTTTTCTCCTGTTTGTCCAGATAGTCCCGGCTTTTTGTCTGGTCGTCATCCTTTTGCTGGTGAACCGCGTCAGGATGCCGGCACCGCTGAAAATCCGACTGGCGCGTATCCTTTTTCAGCTCAAAAGCTGGGGGATGGCCGAGATCTTTCTGGCGGGGATTCTGGTCAGCTTCGTGAAGCTCATGGCATACGGCGACGTGGGGATTGGCAGCAGCTTTATTCCCTGGTGTCTGTACTGCGTTCTGCAGCTGCGCGCCTTCCAGTGCGTGGACAGGCGCTGGGCGTGGGACGATATCGCGCCAGCGCCGACGCTTGCACAGACGGTGAAGGTCGGCGTACCCGGTATTCGTCAGGGGCTGCGTTCTTGCCCATGCTGCACCGCCGTGCTGCCCGCCGATCTCGACGTTTGTCCGCGCTGCGAAACGAAAGGGCACGTACGCCGTAAAAATAGCCTTCAGTGGACGATGGCGCTGCTGGTCACATCCATCATGCTGTATCTGCCAGCCAATATTCTGCCGATCATGATCACCGATTTGCTCGGTGACAAAATGCCCTCGACGATCCTCGCCGGGGTGATACTGCTCTGGGGCGAAGGTTCTTATCCGGTCGCCGGCGTCATCTTTATCGCCAGTATTATGGTGCCCACCTTAAAAATGATTGCCATTGCCTGGCTCTGTTGGGATGCGAAAGGGCATGGAAAACGCGATAGCGAACGCATGCACCTGATTTATGAAGTGGTCGAGTTTGTCGGACGCTGGTCAATGATTGACGTGTTTGTCATCGCCGTTCTCTCTGCACTGGTGCGGATGGGCGGTTTGATGAGTATTTATCCCGCGATGGGGGCTTTAATGTTTGCACTGGTCGTGATTATGACCATGTTTGCGGCCATGACCTTCGACCCTCGTTTATCGTGGGATCGTGAGCCTGAATCAAGCCATGAGGAAGAGTAAGAGCATGGAAAATAAGAGTGGAGAGGCGAAAGTGCAGAAGGTCAAAAACTGGTCGCCGGTGTGGATTTTTCCCATCGTGACTGCGCTGATCGGTGCATGGATCCTGTTTTATCATTACAGCCATCAGGGACCGGAAGTCACGCTGATAACCACCAATGCCGAGGGGATTGAGGGCGGTAAAACGACTATCAAAAGCCGAAGCGTGGATGTGGGCGTGGTGGAAAGTGCAACCCTGACCGACGATTTAACCCATGTGGAGATCAAGGCGCGCCTTAATGCCGGCATGGAAAAACTGCTGCACGGCGATTCCGTTTTCTGGGTCGTTAAGCCGCAGGTGGGGCGTGAGGGAATCAGCGGCTTAGGGACGCTGCTTTCGGGCGCCTACATTGAGCTGCAGCCTGGCGCTAAGGGTAACCAGCCAGCCAAATACCAGCTTCTGGATTCACCGCCGCTTGCACCACCTGATGCCAAGGGTATCCGCGTGATCCTCGACAGTAAAAAAGCAGGTCAGCTTACGGCGGGCGACCCGGTCCTGTTCCGCGGCTACCGCGTGGGATCGGTTGAGAAAAGCACGTTTGATCCGCAGAAACGCGCGATCAGCTATCAGCTCTTTATCAATGCGCCAAACGATCGGCTGGTCACCAGCAATGTCCGTTTCTGGAAAGACAGCGGGATCGCGGTGGATCTGACCTCGGCAGGTATGCGCGTTGAAATGGGGTCGCTGACCACGCTGTTTGGCGGCGGCGTAAGTTTTGACGTGCCGGAAGGCCTGGATTTAGGGCAGCCGGTCGCAGAGAACACCGCTTTCCGTCTCTTTGACGATCAAAAAAGTATTCAGGATGCGCTCTATACCGATCACGTCGACTTCCTGATGTTCTTTAAAGATTCTGTCCGCGGTCTGCAGCCGGGGGCGCCTGTTGAGTTCCGCGGTATTCGTCTCGGTACGGTTGGACAAGTTCCGTTCTTCGTCCCGGGCCTGAGCCAGATGCTGGATGATGACTATCGTATTCCGGTGCTGATCCGCATCGAACCGGAGCGTCTGCTAAACCAGATTGGCGAAAATCAGGATATTGCTGCCCATATCTCTCAACTGATGGAACGCGGCCTGCGTGGATCGTTGAAGACGGGTAACCTGGTGACCGGTGCGCTGTATGTGGATATGGACTTCTACCCGAAAGCACCGCCGATTACCGGTATCCGTGAATTCGGTGGCTATAAGATCATCCCAACGGTGAGTAGCGGCCTGGCGCAGATCCAGCAGCGTCTGATGGAGACGCTGGATAAGATCAACAATCTGCCACTGAATCCGATGATTGAAGCGGCGACGAACTCTTTGAGCGAAAGCCAGGCAACGATGCGTCGTCTGCAAACCACGCTGGATAACATCAACAAGATTACGGCGAGCCAGAGCATGCAGCAGCTTCCGCAGGACATGCAGAAAACGCTGCGTGAGCTGAACCGCAGTATGCAGGGCTTCCAGCCGGGTTCAGCGGCCTACAACAAGATGGTGGCAGATATGCAGCGTCTTGATCAGGTCTTACGTGAACTGCAGCCGGTGCTGAAAACGCTCAACGAGAAGAGCAATGCGCTGGTGTTCGAAGCGAAAGATAAAAAGGATCCTGAGCCGAAGAGGGCAAAAGAATGAAAAAGTGGCTATTGATGGTTGGTGCTCTGCTGTTAACGGCGTGCAGTTCAGGAGTAGATAATAAAAGCTACTATCAGCTGCCTGTGGCGACCCACAGCGGTGGGCAAAGCACGGCCAGTCAGGGAAACCGTCAGCTGTGGGTTGAGCAGGTTGCGGTGCCGGATTATCTGGCAGGAAACGGCGTGGTCTATCAGACCAGCGACGTTAAATACGTGATTGCGACGAACAACCTGTGGGCCAGCCCGTTGGATCAACAGCTGCGCAACACGCTGGTGGCCAATCTGGGCAGTCAGCTACCGGGTTGGGTTGTCGCGTCGCAGCCGTTGGGTAACGACCAGGATACGCTGAACGTCACCGTAACGGGCTTCCACGGCCGTTATGATGGTGCGGTGGTGATCAGCGGGGAGTGGTTGCTGAATCATCAGGGGCAGCTGATTAAGCGTCCTTTCCATCTGGAGCTCAAGCAGCAGAAAGATGGCTATGACGAAATGGTGAAAGTCCTGGCTCAGGGTTGGGCACAGGAGTCGGCCAGCATCGCGAGGGAAATCTCCCGGCTGCCATAAGTAAAATTCATCATCAAAAACCGCAGTTGGCCTCTCGCTGATTGCGGTTTTTTTTTCGTTTTCACTTCAGTTTGTTACTTGTGCTGCGTCACAATTTTTGTACAAATGAACTTCCAGGTAGCTCACAAATATGACACCCGTATGAATTTTGAACATTGACGATGGGGCTAATTCGGGGTATTCGTTATCTGTGCCTGTACATTGAGTGCAGACACTGTTTTCTTTCCACCAGACAAAAGAATGAGGGAAACGAGGCATGAAGAGACAGAAACGAGATCGCCTGGAACGGGCTCATCAACGTGGTTATCAGGCCGGCATCGCTGGACGTTCTAAAGAAATGTGTCCTTATCAGACGATAAATCAAAGGTCACAATGGCTTGGAGGTTGGCGAGAAGCCATCGGCGACAGGGCACTCATAGCCTGATAACGTCTCTTTCAAAAAAGAAACCTCCGCAATGCGGAGGTTTCGCCTTTCCGGGAGTGCGAAAAGCACGATCAGAACGCAGAAGTATCCTGGAACAGGCCAACTTTCAGGTCGCTTGCGCTATAGATCAGACGCCCGTCTACCAGCACTTCGCCATCTGCCAGGCCCATAATCAGGCGGCGGTTAACGATGCGCTTGAAGTGAATACGATAGGTCACTTTCTTCGCTGTAGGCAGAACCTGGCCAGTGAATTTGACTTCGCCCACGCCCAGTGCGCGGCCTTTACCTTCACCGCCCAGCCAGCCCAGATAGAAGCCAACCAGCTGCCACATCGCATCCAGGCCCAGACAGCCAGGCATTACCGGATCGCCAATAAAGTGGCAACCGAAGAACCACAGGTCCGGGTTGATATCGAGTTCTGCTTCTACGTAACCCTTATCGAAGTTGCCGCCGGTTTCGGTCATTTTCACGACACGGTCCATCATCAGCATGTTCGGGGCCGGTAACTGTGGGCCTTTTGCGCCAAACAGTTCACCGCGACCAGAGGCAAGAAGATCTTCTTTTGTATAGGATTCGCGTTTATCTACCATGTTCTCAGTAAGCCTTATTTTAGTGAAGGACGCAGGATAGCTAACACGTGTACGCTGAACAAGTCCGATCAGTTCGAACTAAACCAGCCCAGCCAGCGTAACGGCCATGGATAACGATGACGAGCATCCTGCTGTGTCGCCTGAGCAATGCGCTCCTGGATAGTCTGCATCAGGGTGGTTTGCCCTTCGCCATCCCATACCAGGTTTGTCAGTAAGGGTAGTGCATCCTCAATCCCTTCGATGGCCCAGATAGCGAACTGCTCTTGTTCCACCGCATCCAGAATCTCCTGACTGAGGCTTAAATGGCGTGCGTTGGGAGCCGGGATAATCACACCCTGCTTGCCGTTTAAACCGCGCTGCTGACAGATAGAGAAGAAGCCTTCAATTTTCTCGTTGAGGCCTCCCACTGGCTGGGCGCGGCCAAACTGGTCCACCGAACCGGTGATCGCGATGTTCTGATTGATGGGCACTTCCGCCAGGGCGCTGATTAAGGCGCACAGCTCGGCCATAGAGGCGCTGTCGCCATCCACTTCGCTGTAGGACTGCTCAAACGTCAGCGAGGCGGAGAAGGGGATCTGTTGCTCAAGCTGCAGCTCTGACATCAAAAACGCCTGCATGATCATCATGCCTTTGGCGTGTATGTTGCCGCCCAGCTCGGCTTTCCGTTCAATATCGGTAAACTCGCCATCGCCAATGTGCACAACGCAGCTGATACGGGACGGCTCCCCGAATGCGCGCGGATGGCCTGGAAATTCAATCACAGACAGGGCGTTAATCTGCCCGACGCGTTCGCCTTCGGTTTCCACCAGAATTTGTTCGAGCAGAATTTCATCCTGCATGCGGTCAGCAAGATAGCCTTCTCGCCACTCACGCTGAGCCAGCATCTGAGTGAGCTGTTCGCCGGTGAACGCCCCGTCACCGCTAATCACACCCACTTCACGCAACTGCTTGCCGATCCAGAGCGGGCAGAGTGGCAGCGTTTCCTGGTCACCGGTATAGCGCACCGCTTCGCGGATCAGGCCTGGCCACGCGTCAGCCGCAGGCGTTGGCAGCGCAAAACGTTCTGCTACAGCCATCACCCACTGGCACCACTGCGCCATATCGTCGGCGTCAGCAATCTGGATGTTGTCTTCGTATTCGCTATACACGGCCTGCTCAGCCAGTTCCGGCTCCATTTCCTGGAAGTCCGCCAGCGATTCACGGTCGCCCGTCAGCACGACGGTCAGCGACAGCGGCATAGAGGGAACAGAGACGGGCAGAGGACGAGACTCATCGTAGCCGACCCAGTCGAAACGCTGCTGGTGCACGATGGTTTTCAGACGCATCCACAGCAGCGGCTGCGAGAGCAGGGTGCGCAGTGAAATGATCAGAACACCGCCATTTGCGCGATGTACCAGCCCAGGCTGCAGCGAAAGCTCGCCGTTAAACTGGCGCAGACAACCAAAAAGTTGTTCAGCCTCAACCCAGTTAGCGGTAATCACCTCGCCCTTAGCGGCAAAATGGCCGTCGGCCTGTGCCGCCGGTTCGAAAGTGACATCATGTCCCGCGATACGATACTGGCCGCCAAAAACGGCGTTCGCTTCCGGCTTTAACTGACGCACGGCATCCCCGAACAACGTCAGGTATTCCGCTTCTTCCGGGGCTTTGAGCAGCATGAAAGGCGCAGTTGCCCATGGGCTTAAGACCTGCTCCAGCGCGTAATGCAAACGGGGCTGCGTATCGCTAAGGATGAATTCGTGTTCTTTTGCGAGTTCGGGCTGTGCAAACAGTTCCTGATAACTTTCGGTATCCGGAACAAGGTCACGCCATGCAAGTTTCGTAATGGTCAAAGTTGATGTTTTTTAGTCAGATGTAAAAGCGTGGAGTATACCGTAAGCGGGGGGCTGTACCCAAGCAGGATTGGGGATTTCGACAGGGTGATTGGCTGCATTCACTCACAGGATATGATTTCTTTTCAGCAGATTGCTAAAAAACTGATATTCTGAACAGAGTTACGTGGTAACACTGAGATCGCAATGAAATATCAACAACTGGAAAATCTCGAAAGCGGCTGGAAATGGAAGTACCTGGTCAAAAAGCACCGTGAAGGGGAGCTGATCACCTGCTACATCGAAGCCAGCGCTGCACAAGAAGCCGTGGATATTTTGCTGACCCTCGAAAATGAACCGGTACAGGTTAACGGCTGGATTGAGAAACACATCAATCCTGCCTTGTTAAACCGGATGAAGCAAACTATCCGTGCGCGACGCAAACGGCATTTTAATGCTGAGCATCAGCACACTCGAAAAAAATCAATCGACCTGGAGTTCGTTGTCTGGCAACGTCTGGCTGGGCTGGCACAACGACGGGGCAAAACGCTGTCGGAAACCATCGTGCAGTTGATTGAGGATGCCGAACATAAAGAGAAGTACGCCAACCAGATGTCGACGCTGAAGAACGACCTTCAGGCTCTGTTAGGTAAAAAATAGATTTTTCTTTTCTTCAGACAATAAAAAACCCCGCATGGCGGGGTTTTTTTATAAGACGATAACTTATGCCGCTGGCTGAGTTACAACGTCTTTGATGCCTTTAACTTCGATCTCTACGCGACGATCTGGAGCCAGGCAGTCGATCAGTGCAGCGCGAGCTTTCACGTTGTCACAGGTGTTGCCAGTAACTGGGTTAGATTCGCCCATACCACGTGGGGAGATCTTGTTAGCTGGGATACCTTTAGAGATCAGGTAATCAACAACAGACTGAGCACGTTTCTCAGACAGTTTCTGGTTGTAAGCGTCAGAACCGATACGGTCGGTGAAGCCCAGAACCACTACAGAACCGTCTTTAGGATCCAGGTTGCTCAGCTGAGAGTACAGCTGATCCAGTGCCTGCTGACCTTCTGGTTTCAGAGTTGCTTTGTTGAAGTTGAACAGAACGTCAGACTTCAGAGTGAAGTGCTTGGTCTGTACTTCTGGAGCTGGAGCCGGCGCTGGAGCAACAACTGGTGCTGCTTCTTCCTGCTGGCCGAAACGGTAGGAAACACCTACGCTCAGCATGCCGTTGTCTGGACGAACACCAACGGTGTTGCCGTCGCCGATGTTGTTAACCCACTGGTATTCCAGACGGGTAGCGATGTCACGGGTCATAGCCCACTCAACGCCACCAGCGAATACTGGGGAAACACCGGTGTCATGGTCGCTACCAACCTGGTTGTTGCTGGAGTCAGCGCGCCATACCATGCCGCCCAGACGGGTGTACACGTCCAGATCGTCAGTTACTGGGTAACCCAGTTTAGCGGTCAGCTGAACGCCCTGTGCTTTGAAAGCGCCGTTTACGGTGTCGCCTTTGTATGGCATACGACCTAACCAGTCGTAACCCATTTCAAAACCAACATACGGGTTAACCTGATAGCCACCGAACGCACCTGCACCAAGCTGGCTCTCGTGAGTCGGGCCATCGTTGTTCAGGTCTTTGTTGTACCAGCCGGTGTCGTGGAACTGAGACCAGCCCAGTTTACCACCTGCATACCAGGTATTATCTTTCGGAGCGGCCTGCGCTACGGTAGCGAAGCCAGCCAGTGCCACTGCAATCGCGATAGCTGTCTTTTTCATTTTTTGCGCCTCGTTATCATCCAAAATTCGCCATGAAAGTCTCAAGAGAGAATCACGGTTAAATCCTTCACCGGGGGGCGTGGTCAAATATAAATCTACCGATATCTTCGGCTTAGGCCGAGCACCCCTGGCGATGTAAAGTCTACAACGTAGCTGAAAACTTACAAGTGTGAAGTCTGTCAGGCATATGAAAAAAAAAGTTCCGTATACCGATTATTTAACATTTTTAGAACGAATTTTGTGCAATAAAATGAAGGAGAACCGCACCAGACAAGCCTTGCCGCAATTTTCAGACCGGGAACTTTAATGCCATCTTGTGGTCGAAAAAAATTCCAGGAAAAATCTTAATTTCACTCAATGATACAAATTTGAGTGAATTTTTAGCCCAGAAAGTTGTCCTCTGCGGTAAGAATCCGATCGAACCGGACGCATAATGAACCCGATCGCACTCCCTTCTTCAGCGGCTTCAGTCAGACGGAAATGTTCCTCTTCCGTCAATTCTTCGGGTAACCATCCAATTACCACGCTGTAATTTCCGGTGCGTAACGCGCGGATCATCGACTCAACGGTATCGCACGGCGAGAGCTGATTAATCTGCATGACCTTGGTCAGCGGAAGGCCAGCGGACTGAACCCACTCACGGCTCAGTTTTTGTTGAGGCGTGAGCCAAAGCTGCCAGCGCGATTGCTGACCAAGCTGTTGTAATAACGGCAACAACAGAAGTTGCGTCAACAGGGGCTGGTCTTCACGATAAACCACTTCACTGATAAGCCCTGTGGAAACACGCTCGACGGAATTCTGCGCGACATTGCCTGCGGCAGAAGAGAGAGAGATTGCGCGATTTGCATAGCCTGAAGTGTGCATATTCATTCCAGCCCTGTAGTTACTGTATGGATATACAGTAACCCCTGTATGCATAAAGATCAACCTCATTTTCGGAAAGCGACTCGCAAAATTCATTCAATCTTGATGCCCCTGGAAAAATCATCTTGCTCAACGGCGATAAGTTGCCTATTTTCCTGCTAACGGATCCGCTAGTAAGAAATTTCGTTGTTATTTTATGATTTTGAAGGGAAATATCATGAAAAAGATATCTTATGAACGGATTTATAAATCCCAGGAATACCTCTCCCCGTTGGGCGAGATTCATCATCGTGCGCTGTTTGGAGGCTACACCCTGGCGGTGGATGATGCGGTTTTTGCCATGGTGTCTGATGGCGAGCTTTATCTTCGGGCTTGTGAGGAAAGTGCGAAATACTGCGTAAAGAATGCCTCCTCATTTTTGACATTGATGAAGCGAGGCCGCCCGGTGCTGCTCAACTATTATCGTGTGGATGACGGATTATGGCAGGACAGGGAGCGGTTGCTTCAGCTCTCTTCGTTTGCGCTCAGTGCGGCAAGAAAAGAGCGCTATCAGCGCCATCAACGAAACCGACTCAAGGATCTGCCAAACCTGACCTTTCAGCTTGAAGTCTTGCTCTTTGAAGCCGGAATTACCAATGAAGAAACACTCCGGGCGCTGGGCGCCAGAGCCAGCTGGCTGAAGATGCGGGCGAAAAATAAAGCGCTCAGTATTAAAGTCCTCTTCGCGCTCGAAGGGGCTATTGAAGGGCTGCATGAGGCGGCACTCCCGGCAGGCATTCGCCGGGAGCTAACGGAGTGGTTTAATGCGCTGCCTGAGCCACAGGAGAATCACTCCTCCAGGTAGCGATTTGCTGTTGCAGCCGGCAAATTTCAGGCAGCAGAGCGATAAGCAGGCCTATCTGCTGAAGAACCAGCGGCGCTTTGCTGTCGTTTCCCGGGTCAAGATGCGCAATGCGTTGCGCCAGTTCATTCAGCGCCTGTTGTACGCGCGGTTCATCGGCTGGGCGGTGATGAAGCGCGTCATCGACATAACAGACGGCGTCATCGAGCAGGTTGAGAATACCCGGGTTGGTGAGTTTCTCGCGGTGGGCACCCAGCGTCGAAATATAGCTGGTAAACGTATGGTTCAGGCAGAGCAGGCGGAACGCGGTCTCACGAATTTCCGCCGTGGCGCGAGGCTCCGTTGACATGTTAGAGACAACGGAGGCCAGTTCTGCATCACTGTTGTGCGCATCACGACGTGCTATCCGGTAAGCCAGGCGGTTATCGCGCCCCTGGTGATACTGCTCCAGGATAGCGTCAAGGTATCGACAGTTGGCGTTCATCGCCCTGTCGACCACCCGCGGCAAATTGCGGAAACGCCAGTCCGGCCAGATAAAGCTGACCGCGGCCCAGGCAATCGCGCAGCCTATCAGGGTATCGATCACGCGGGGCAGGGCGACTTCAAAGCCTTCACCCAGCAGGTTAAAGCAGAGCAGTACCAGCAGCGTGATGAACATGGTGGCGTGGGCATACTGCACGTTGCGAAACGCGAAGAACAGCACGCCGGTGATGACGATCAGAATCAATTGACCTTCGACGGAAGGCACGAAATAGAGCACCGGAAGGCCGATCGCGACGCCAACCAGCGTACCGATAATACGCAGCGCAAGTCGGTGTCGGGTGGCGTTATAGTTCGGCTGGCAGACGAACAGGCTGGTGAGCAGGATCCAGTAGCCGTGGTGCAGTCCGGTTATCTGAATAAAGGCATACCCCACGCACAGCACCAGCGACATTCTCACCGCGTGGCGAAAGAGAGCCGACTCCGGCGTAAAGTTGCGGCTCAGGCGTAGCCACATATCGCTAACGCTGTGCACGCTGTCATCAGCAAGCTGATTGTCCACCTCACTGCCCGGCAGTGCCATCGCCTGTTCGGACTCAATGGTCGCCAGCTGTGCATCAATCGCCCGCAGGTTGTTCAGCAGAAAGCCCAGCGCTTTGATGTGTTCCGGTGACGTTCCGCTGGCCTGAACGCGGTCGAGCGCCGCATCAAGGTGGCTGAATACCCGTTCAAAGCGGGGATCATGCTGATAGGGCGTGCGCAGCAGAATGGAGCGCGAGAGCCGCTGACACGCCTGAGACTGCATGGAGAGCAGGCGCTGGAAGCGGAACATCACGTCGCTGTAGCGGAATCTCTCGCGCAGTGCGGCATACTGAACGTGCGATGAGCTGGCGCGTTCATGAATATCCTGGGCGGCAAAATAGTAGTGTAAGGTCCTTCGCGTTCCGCGCTGACCGCGATCGCCGCGCAGACGGGTCAGCAGAGAGGCTTTTGTCTGGTTAAGGGTGGCAACCAACTGGCCGTTTGCCAGCGCCAGATCGTAGAGCGGAGCCTGGCTTTCTTCCTCGATATCCGGGTCGAACAGCCGGGATTTCAGTTCCAGATAGTGGGCTAACTGCTCAAAGCTGCGGGCAAGGTTATCCTGTAGAGGGCGAACCGGGAAGATCAGATGACCGGTTAGCGTCAGCAGGTTATACCAGATGGCGCCCAGCAACAGCAGAACCGGCTGCTGGTACCACTGGTCGTACAGGGAAACGCCCAGCATGGTGTAGATGGCGATCAGCAATGCACCAAAAGCGATGGTGGCATAGCGCTGCCCAAGGCCACCCAGCAAAATAAACCCGCTGGTTGAGAGGGTAAGACCCAGGGCAAACAGCCAGGGCCACGGGAAAAGCAGCTCAACGGACGCTGACGCAATAAAAAAGCAGACAAGCGTAATGACCAGATTACGCAAACGCCCGGCCAGACGATCGTCCAGGTCCGCCAGCGCCCCGGCCACCACTCCCAGCGTGAGCGGAATAGTGAGTTTGACATCATTCAGCCACCAGGGCAGAGCAACCGTGCCGCAAAGCGCGATGAATATCCTGACGTTATAAAGCCAGGTGCTGTTCCAGGTATAACGGCGAAGCAGTGGGCTTAGCATAAACGCGGCCAGTCCTTATTTACTGAAAACGACGACGAGCGTTTGCTTCACGCGCCGCCTGGGCCACTTCTACCGGAACAACCCTGCGACCGACGGGCCAAAGGGCGATAGCGGCGATCTTAAAGTTCGCGATCCCCACCGGAATACCAATAATCGTGATGCACTGTGCAATACCGGCAAAAATATGCATGATGCACAGCCACCAGCCGAAGAAAATGAGCCACAGAATGTTCAGCAGGGTTCCGCCCGTATTCATCAGGGCGTTTTTGTTCTCCGGATTCAGCTCGTCAACGTGGATGGCTTCATTCCCGTAGGGGATTAAGGAGAGTTTTGTGATTTCCCAGCAGGAACGGGTCAGGGGAAGCGTGAAAATCAGGACGATGCTCACCAGCGTGGCAAAAAGCCAGGAAAGGGTGGTGGCAAAACCGCCCAGCACAAAATTCAACACATTCAGAACGGTACGCATAAACCCTCACTTCCTTTCGATAAAATTAACGCCCAATGATTGTAACGTTTTTTTAGGCTGGAGCACCTTAAAACTGGCAGTTAAACTGTCAGGTAAATTATCTCTTCGTGGATTTGGCGGAACATGGAACTGAAAGCAACGTCGTTAGGCAAACGCCTGGCGCAACACCCTTACGACAGGGTTGTTCTCCTTAATGCCGGGGTGAAAGTCTCCGGGGAACGCCACGAATACCTTATTCCGTTTAATCAGCTTCTGGCTATCCACTGCAAACGCGGGCTGGTGTGGGGCGAGCTGGAGTTCGTTCTCCCTGACGATAAAGTCGTGCGTCTTCACGGCACCGAGTGGGCGGAAACTCAGCGTTTCCACCATCACCTGAACGCGCTCTGGCAGCAGTGGAGCCAGGATATGAGCGTGATTGCCGCCCAGGTGCTCCAGCAGGTACTGGACGATATCGCGCAAAGCAACGCGCAACATTCGTGGCTGACCCGTCAGCAGACCGCCGGTCTGCAGCAAAAGATCCGACAGGCACTCTCGGCGCTGCCGCTCTCCGTGACGCGTCTCGACGAGTTTGACAACTGTCGTGACGCCTGGCGCCAGTGTCAGGCCTGGCTGAATGATAAGGATAAAAGCCGTCTCGCCCATAATCAGGCCTGGACGGACGCCATGCTCACCCAATATGCCGACTTTTTCAGTACGGTGGAATCGTCACCGCTCAATCCGGCCCAGGCGCGCGCGGTGGTCAACGGCGAGCAGTCGCTGCTGGTGCTGGCGGGGGCCGGTAGCGGTAAAACGTCGGTGCTGGTGGCGCGTGCCGGCTGGCTGCTGACGACCGGGGAAGCGGTAGCCGATCAAATTCTGCTTCTGGCCTTTGGCCGCAAGGCTGCCCAGGAGATGGACGAACGTATCCAGGAACGCCTGCACACCCGGGATATCACGGCCAGAACCTTCCATGCCCTTGCGCTGCATATTATTCAGCAGGGCAGTAAAAAAGTGCCTTCCATCAGTAAGCTCGAAAACGACGCGCAGGCGCGTCAGGCGCTGTTCATCAAAACGTGGCGCCAGCAGTGCAGTGAGAAAAAAGCGCAGGCAAAAGGGTGGCGTCTGTGGCTGGAGGAAGAGCTCAACTGGGAGGTGCCGGAGGGCAGCTTCTGGCAGGATGATAAGCTGGCGCGTCGGCTGGGTTCGCGACTTGACCGCTGGGTCAGCCTGATGCGAATGCACGGTGGATCGCAGGCAGAGATGATTGAAAGCGCGCCGGAGGCGATCCGCGATCTGTTTTCGAAGCGGGTCAAGCTGATGGCTCCGCTACTGAAAGCCTGGAAAACCGCGCTGAAAGCGGAAAATGCCGTTGATTTCTCCGGCCTGATCCATCAGG
Source organism: Enterobacter sp. C6 (assembly GCF_008122455.1). NCBI lineage: Bacteria > Pseudomonadati > Pseudomonadota > Gammaproteobacteria > Enterobacterales > Enterobacteriaceae > Enterobacter > Enterobacter sp. C6. Next base: position 8,488 of record NZ_QPFW01000227.1, on the reverse strand, counting down.
CCATCATCATTCTTGAGAAGGGACGTTTTGTCAGCCCGTGGAAGCATATTCTGGTGGATGAGTTCCAGGACATTTCTCCGCAGCGTGCAGCGTTGCTCTCAGCGCTGCGGGCGCAAAATAAACATACCTCGCTGTTTGCGGTGGGGGACGACTGGCAGGCCATCTATCGCTTCAGCGGGGCGCAGCTCTCCCTGACAACCGCATTCCACCACTATTTTGGCGAAGGCGATCGCAGCGATCTGGACACGACCTACCGCTTCAATTCACGGATTGGTGAAATCGCCAACCGCTTTATCCAGCAGAACCCGCATCAGCTGGCAAAACCGCTCAATAGCCTGCGGGCAGGGGATAAAAAAGCCGTGACCCTGCTGGCGGACGATCAGCTGGAACCGCTGCTGGACAAGCTCAGCGGCTATGCGAAGCCCGATGAGCGTATCCTGGTGCTGGCGCGTTACCATCACCTAAAACCCGAGGCGCTGGAAAAGGCGGCCACCCGCTGGCCGAAGCTGCAGCTTGAATTTATGACGATTCACGCCAGCAAAGGGCAGCAGGCCGACTATGTGATTGTCATGGGGCTGAAAGAGGGCAGCGACGGTTTCCCGGCTCCGGCCCGCGAGTCGGTAATGGAACAGGCCTTGCTGCCGGTGCCGGAAGACTTCCCGGATGCCGAAGAGCGGCGTTTGCTGTATGTGGCTATCACCCGCGCGCGCCATCGCGTGTGGCTGCTGTTCAATAAAGAGGAGCCATCCGTGTTTGTCGATATCCTGAAGAGTATTGATGTGCCGGTAGCGCGTAAACCATAACGACGTCAGGCAAGGTTTTGTAGGCCGGGTAAGGCGTAGCCGCCACCCGGCAAAAAAGCTACTTCAATCTGTCGGAAAGATAACGCTGATAGTCCGGAATAAGGATATCAACCGGCGAGTTAAACTGCGGCGATTCGATGATGAAATCCGCCGTCGACAGGTTCGTCGCCACCGGAATATTCCACACCGTCGCCAGACGCAGCAGGGCTTTGACATCCGGGTCGTGCGGAACCGCGTTCAGCGGGTCCCAGAAGAAGATCAGCACATCAATCTTCCCTTCGGAGATCTGCGCGCCGACCTGCTGATCGCCGCCCATCGGGCCGCTCAGCATGGCATTCACCTGCAGACCCGTTTCGCGCTGGATCAGGTTACCGGTGGTACCGGTCGCCGACAGAGCGTGCTTTTCCAGCGAAGACTGATGGCGGCGAACCCAGTTAAGCAGCATTTGTTTACAGTGATCGTGCGCCACCAGCGCAATGTGTTTGCGTTCAGGTAGCGTGCGTGTTGTCAGTTCCATAATCATATCCATCAGGTTAACTGCCTACACGATGACGGGAACCGTCTGACGCTGCAAGAGAAAGGCGTAAAAAATGTGGCTTATGATGAAGGTTGTTGTTTTGCCCACTGTAAAAACCGGGCCCGCGTGTCGGGATCGGCCTGCTGGAACCAGAATTTTAGGCGCTGTTCCGTCAGGGTCTGGGACTGGGGAGGAATGACGTCCAGTTCAGAGACGCCGGAAAGCAGCGTACTGTCGTCAGCCATCATGGTGGCAAACTGAGGAAGCGACGCGCGTTTACCCGCTTTGTTATAGGTCTGGGTCGCGGCCTCGTAATCCGGACCTTTTGGTGAGGTCGTCAGCGCCAGAATATCCAGCTTCACCGGAATCGGCATCGCATCCCCGTCCAGCAGTTCAATGCGGGGGGACGCGTCGAAGGCCGCAGATTCTTTCTCCGTTTCAATACGAGGCAGGGTAATGTTGACCTGACTGATTTGCCGGGTATTAAAGCTGACGATCAGCGGCGGGGAGATATACATCCTTTGCTCGTGATTCGCCAGACCGATCGATTTTTCCACCCGGAATACCAGCTGATGCGGCCCGTTATCCAGCTCGATACTGTCCGCACCGCGCAATAACGAACTGGAGACTTTTTTCCCGTCCAGTACCAGGAGATCAATATCGGTAGAGAGCCGGAGCGTGGTCGCAAAAACGCAGACCGGCATCACTAACGCAATCAGAGCAGTGGCAATACCGGTTTTCATAGAAGGCTCCCGTCAGAAATCCTGTCGCCGCATTAATGTATCTAAATTTTTCGAGAATCATGTTTACTAACATATAGACATATTTCGCCGTTTTGCCCTCATGCGTCGGTATGGGATGGATGGTTGAGATGTGCGGTTTGGCGTACACTTTTAAAAAAGCCAGGAGAAAAACCATGAAAGAGAACGATATTGCCGAGATTCTGACATCCACGCGTACCATTGCGCTGGTGGGCGCGAGCGATAAACCCGATCGTCCAAGCTATCGGGTGATGAAATACCTTCTCGATCAGGGCTATCACGTCATCCCGGTCTCGCCAAAAGTGGCGGGGAAAACCTTACTGGGCCAGCAGGGTTACGCCACGCTCGCTGACGTGCCGGAAAAAATTGATATGGTTGATGTCTTTCGTAATTCCGAGGCGGCGTGGGAAGTGGCGCAGGACGCTATCGCCGTCGGGGCGAAAACGCTGTGGATGCAGCTGGGCGTGATTAACGAGCAGGCTGCGGTGCTGGCGCGGGATGCGGGGTTAAACGTCGTCATGGATCGCTGTCCGGCGATCGACATCCCCCGTCTGGGGCTGGCGAAGTAATAAAAAAAAGCCCGTTCATCGGGCTTTTTTTACACGCTTAGTTCCGCAGGCGCGGAGCCTGTAACTGTTTGCGGATTGTCTGAGCAAGCTCATCCATTGTGGGTTGCTCCGGATGCTCTTCCTGCAGCTCGCTGCTCAGCTGCGCTTCAGCAAGATAGGTGTGAACGGGTTGTCCATCATCACCTTCCATCACCACATGGTACCAGGGCGCGGCGCGAAGCTCTGCATTCACCGCCAGCTCGTCTGCTGACGGTTCATCAAGGGAATACTCCGGGTCGATATCCACGACCACACCCAAATACCCGAGCAAAGTGTGGCGGACCTGCTGGCCGATACCGAATTTGCTGGCAATCATAGTCACCTCCCGGGAAATACGACTTACACGTTATGTGCGGGCAATATTTCTCTTTTCAAGTTACATGACGCGACAGGCAAACCCTTTCAGATACAGTCCTTCCGGGTAGGTAGCAATCACGGGGTGATCGGCTGCCTGACGGAACTGCTCTATAAATTGTACATCACGGCCAGCATCTATTGCGGCATCGGCGATGATTTTCTGAAATAAATCTGTGGTCATCAGGCCTGAGCAAGAGAAGGTGAGCAGAACCCCGCCCGGGTTCAGCAGCTGGATAGCCAGCATGTTGATATCTTTATACCCACGGCACGCGCCCATCAGCTGGCTTTTGTTTTCCACAAACTTGGGTGGATCCATCACGATGACGTCGAACTTCTCGCCCTGGTCGCGATATTTACGCAGCAGCTTGAAGACGTCATCACGCACAAACTCCGCTTTGCTCAGATCCAGCTTATTCAGCTCGACGTTCTGTTTTGCCACGTCGAGCGCTTCCTGTGAGGTGTCCACGCTCACCACCTGGGCACAGCCGCCCATCAGTGCCGAAACGGCGAAACCGCCGGTATAGGAGAAGCAGTTCAGCACGCGTTTGTCGGCAACGTACTGACGCGTAGCCAGGCGGCTGTCGCGCTGGTCGAGGTAGTAACCCGTTTTGTGCCCGCCCTGAATATCCACCAGCAGCTTCATGCCGTGCTCTTCAATCGGCAGCAGGGCAGGCGGCAGTTCACCCGTAACCGGACCCTGCGTCAGCTCCATGCCCTCTTTTTTGCGCACCGCCACATCGCTGCGGTCATAAATGGCGCACTGTGGGAACAGCGTTTGCAGCGCGCTAATCAGCGCGGCACGCTGGTATTCCGCTCCGGCGCTCAGGAGCTGCAGCACAAGGAAGTTACCGAAGCGATCGATGGTCACGCCCGGCAGGCCGTCGGACTCACCGGCAATCAGACGGTAGCTGTCCAGCCCGTCGCGTTTTGCCAGCCAGTCGCGCCACTGCTGCGCCTGCTGCAGACGACGCACAAAGAAGTCGATGTCGATGGTTTCGTCTTTATCGAACGTCCAGACGCGCGCGCGGATCTGGGACGCTGGCGAGTAAGCGCCTCGCGCTAACCATTTCCCCTGATGGTCAACGATATCAATGGATTCACCGAGGCTGGCTTTGCCTTCCATACGGGCAACCGCGCCGGAAAAGACCCAGGGATGACGGCGTAGTACTGATTTCTCGCGCCCTTTGGCTAACACTAAACGTACACTCATAATTTGCTGTTCTGTCGATTTCAGGGAAATGGCGCGTAGATTACCACATTCAGCAAGGCGCAATCATCTGCGGATGCCGTTGAGCGTTTCGGCACAAAATCGAATCGCTTAGGCACATTACGGCATTGCAGCAGGCTTTACAGTAGGGCCTCCAGTTCAGCAGAGGAAGCACCCATGAAAAAGCGCAGTGTCATCACAATAGCCGCTCTGACGGCAATGAGTTTTCAGGTTTTCGCAGCAACGTCTTTCAGCATGACCAGCCGGGATATTTCCGGCGATCGGCGGTTGGCGCAGCAGCAGGTATTTGAGGGATTTGGCTGCCATGGTGGGAATACCTCTCCCCAACTGGCCTGGAAAAATCCGCCCGCCGGTACAAAAAGTTTTGCCGTTACGGTCTATGACCCTGATGCGCCCACCGGCAGTGGCTGGTGGCACTGGACCGTAGCCAATATACCGGCGAATACAATGACGCTGCCCGCTGATGCCGGTAACCCGAACGGCGAGAAATTACCTGCCGGCGTGGTGCAGGGGCGCAATGATTTCGGCTATTCTGGATTCGGCGGCGCATGTCCACCTGCCGGGGACAAGCCTCACCGCTATCAGGTTACCGTCTGGGCGCTGGACGTGGATACACTGCCCGTCGACAAAAATGCCAGCGGCGCGCTGGTCGGTTTTATGATTAATAGTCACACTCTGGCAAAGGCTCAGTTAACAGCAACCTACAGCAGATAAGGATGACAGGGTGCAGGAGTTCCATTTTCGACATAAACATCTTACTGCGGGTGAAGTGACTGCCAGCAAAATGCATCGCCTGCATCAGGTTAAACTCTTCTTTCCGGCTATTTGCCATATCACTCACGGCAGTAAGGTGATTGTTCAGGACGATAACCGCCTGGAGGCGACACGGGATCAACTCATCATTATCCCTGCCAATACGGTGATGGAGATTATCAATCAGCCCGCGAACGGCATGTTTCGATCGGACTTGCTCATGTTATCTCCGGAGATCGTTGCCGAGTTTAAAGCGCATTACCTGAAATCCTGGCCGCGCACGACGTTGCATTCGCTCTGCGCGCCGCTGAGCGAGGGGCTGGCGTTTATGTGGGATAATCTGCTGCACGCCGTGCGTCAGGATTTACCGGAGGCGCTACAAAAGCATCAGGCTTTCGGTCTGTTGCTGGCCTTGCTGCATGACGGCGTGGCAGGTCCGCTGCTTATTGAGCGACACAGTAACCTGACCGAGCAGGTGCGGCAGTTCATTATGCTGTCGCCCGCCAGAGCCTGGAGCGCGCAGGACGTCGCCAGCCGTCTGGCCTTAAGCGTACCGACGCTGCGCAGGCGGTTACGCGAGGAGTCACAGAGTTTTCGCCAGATTGTGGAGGAGGTGAGGATGGCCGTTGCTTTGTCACAGCTACAGTCAACCCGATTACCGATTGGCGAAATCGCATTACAATGTGGGTATCTTTCCAGCTCTCGTTTCACCGCCCGTTTCCGGCAGCACTACGGCTGTTTGCCGAAAACGCTACGTTAAGGAGAAAAAGAATGTCTAAAGTCTGCACCATTGCCTGGGTTCACGGCGTTGTTCAGGGCGTGGGGTTCCGCTACAGCACCCAGCGCGAGGCCGTTCAGCTTGGGCTAACGGGATACGCGCGAAACATGGACGACGGCAGCGTTGAGGTGGTCGCCTGCGGCGAAGCGGAACAGGTTGGAAAATTGATGGCGTGGCTGAAAGCGGGGGGACCGCGCAGCGCGCGGGTTGATAAGGTCTTAACGGAACCGCATCAACCCGGTCGGGAGTACGTTAACTTCGGTATTCGTTATTAAATGCACTTTACCGGCTTAGGCAGGCCAGCAATTTTTGTTGCCTGTTTTGCCGGGCCCTTCGGGAACAGACGATAGAGATAGCGGCTGTTGCCTTTCTCTTCGCCGAACTTACTTGCCATGGCTTTGACCAGCATGCGGATAGCCGGAGAGGTGTTGAATTCAAGATAGAACTCGCGGACAAAACGCACCACTTCCCAGTGTTCGGGGGAAAGGGTAATCCCTTCGTTTTCCGCAATTTTCTCCGCCAGCGGTTCGCTCCAGAGCGCTGTATCTTTTAGATAGCCTTCGCTATCGGTCTCAATTTCATGGCCTGCAAAAATGAACATAATCTTCTGTCGTAGGTGAAAAATCGGCGACAGTGTAGCAAAAAAGCCGCCTCAGGATAAACCGTGACCTACAGGAGCAGCTGAAGCAGGTTGTTGGCATTGAGCTTCTTCAGCGCGTTGCATTTATGGGTTGAAACCTGTTTCTCCGACATGTGCGTCACGATGGCAATGTGGCGGACCGGCAACCCGGTCAGCATCAGATCGAGCACGTTGAATTCAGGAACGGTCAGGCAACAGTCCAGGCTTCGAACGCGACGCGGCTCTTTTGCAAGCAAATACGCCGCATCGGCAACGGCGATCCTGTCGTCGATGATATAAAGCGTTAGCGTACCGAAACGCTTGCGTAAATGCGTCGCCAGCGCCCACCCCTTTTCGTTGCAGACCAGATAAAGGCTGCCTTTCCAGCGGGCGGCTTCAAGCCTGAGCAAAATGTTGATCAGCGCCTGATGCGTCGCCGCCACGGAAAAACGGCAGCGGACGACAACCACGCGGCGGGTAAGCAGCGCTGGCTGCCATTGTACGGTATCGCTTATGACCTCTGGCTGGACGCCACGACGCAGCAGCGCATAGCGCAACCCTTCGGCGTAAAATCGATTATTGTCGAGAATGGCGTAACTCACGGTGACCTCGTTATAACGTGCTGGGCGTATAGATAACGCGCAGCGTGCCGGTATAGTCACCCGCATTTTTGCTGCTGGTGGCAAATGCAGGCGTTTTCAGGATAATAGGGGCGGGAATGCACAGCACGCTCTCGCGTCCGCCGGGCAGCACGACCTGACGCAGATACTGCGGATCGTTCGTGCCTTGCCAGACGATGGTTTTACCATTGGCGACAGTGTCGGTTGCGCCGGTAACGGGATGGGTAACAAAGACCTGATAGTCGAGACGATCCCGCGCGTCGGCCGGGCTGCCACCGCGTCGCCGGATAGAAAATGCACCTTCGGCACGGCCCGCTGAGGCGAGTCCGTCATCCTCAAATCGCAGATAGGTACGGGTGCTGGTGGCGTTTTTGCCGTCGTACAGGCACATATCCAGCGTGTTTTCCCCCTTGATCTCGCTGCCCCCGGGTCGCCCCGGGAAGTTGGTCAGGTTGAGGTTAACGATCGGCGTTGAGTGGGGGAAGGCGGGCAGATAAATCTGCTGATTGCCGGGATCGACCACCTCGATGCGGATCGATGCCTGCCAGCTGGCGATGGTCAGATACCCCGGGCAGCCCACGTTGCCGTCGTTAAAATTACCGCCGCAGGCGGCGCTGCCCCATTCGCGCAGGTTTTGCCTGAGCGTGGCGGTCCAGATGCCGGCCTGATTGAGCTTGTTCAGCTCGCTTTTCACGATGTAGTAATCAAAATAGGGCTCGCGGTCCCACGCCGCGAGATCGCCCGCGCCGCCGGTGACGTAGCTGGCGAAGGCGTAGGTTTTGCCGTTCATGAACATGTGCTTTTCGCCGTAAACCTTTACGTCCACCGTTTTTTTAGTCACCGAATGGGTAAAGCGCAGGTTAATCGGATAAGGCGATGCCGGGTTGGCCGTAAACCATACCGGTGCGGTCATGCACGCGCCGTAGGTGGGGTCGGTGCGCGACTGGCAGGTGAGGGTGTTTCGCCCCCACTTCTGCGGATCGTTGGCGATAAAGCCGCCCGACTCGTGCAGCCAGATGTCCAGGCGCGCCGGGGAGGTCATGCGATCGACGCTCATCCCGACGCTGGTGTTTCTGCCCCCCGCGCTGGCCGCCAGCGCCTGACCGGATCCTGTGCTTAACAGCAATAAAACTAAGAGTAATTTTTTCACATCACGTTCCTGTCATTATTTTTCAGCGTTCATCGCCGTTGTGCCTGCAGGCGGCATGCGTCCGGCAAGCATCAGCTGCGCCTGCTGCTGCACGGTTTCCGGCAGCGCGGAGAAGGTCAGCTCCTGACAGGTCACCGCGCCGACGTAGCGCACGACGTCGCGCATACTTTTTACGTTCAGCGCACATTGATAAAACTGCTGCTGACGCACCAGGTAGAGGTTATGCAGCAGGGCGTCGCTCTGGGCGCTAAACCCGCCGTTGCCAAGATCGCTCCAGCCGTTAACGTTTAGCGG
>NZ_QPFW01000226.1:0-47594 GCF_008122455.1 Enterobacter sp. C6 | reverse complement strand
GGTTGCCGCAGGCACCCCGCCGATGTTGGCAATCGTTAGCCCCATAAACATGGTTGCTACGGCGCTGGCCTGCTTATGTTTTGGCACCACGCTGGCAGCCACGACCGATCCCAGCCCGAAGAACGCGCCGTGGTTAAGGCTGGTCAGAATACGAGACAGCATCAGCGTGGTGTAGTCCGGCGAAATGGCCGAAAGCACGTTACCCAGGGTGAAAATCGCCATCAGGAAAATCAGCGCATTGCGGCGCGCGCGGTGCGAAAGGAGAAGCGTCATCAGCGGCGCCCCCACCATCACGCCGATAGCATAGGCGCTGATTAACATCCCTGCCGCAGGGATCGAGACATCCACGCCGCGGGCGATGACGGGCAGTAACCCCATCGGGGAGAATTCAGTGGTGCCAATCCCAAAAGCGCCAATCGCCAGGGCCAGCAGGGGAAAATTGATTTTCATGCGTCAACTCCGGATGCCGTGTCATGTGGTGACACAGAACAAAGAAGCGGAAAGCATGACATCAATCACAAAAAATGAGAAGTTAACAAAATGGCAAAAGATTTTTGCCAGAGAAGTAACAATCGGGTCGATCGGGAGGGAGAAGGCTCTCCCTCCACGTAAATCAGTGCAGCGCAGCCGTCAGACCGGCCGCGACAATCAGAGCCAGCACAATAACGGTGGTGAACAGCGAAAACTTCAGATCGGAACTCATCAATTTTTCTCCTTTTAATCCCCCCACGAAAAGTGAGCCTGCTCATTTTTGCATAATTTACGTCAAAAATCTTCCTGGATTTAGGCTGATAAACACTTTACCTCTTCCCCTTTTCATCAAGATAGGACAAAATTCCACGCTAAATTTATTAGCGTACCGGCCATTGACCCCCTCCTGACGTCCCGTGTCGTTTTCCCGGCGTGCCGCAATTCAAGATTGCGTGATAAGGGTGAGAGAAGGCAAACGTTTACCTTCAAGTTTTTCAGGAGTTTAGGATATGGTCTGGAGTGACATTTAATGGCAACAATTAAAGACGTAGCAAAACGCGCAAACGTTTCCACTACAACCGTATCACATGTAATTAACAAAACCCGCTTTGTGGCGGAAGAGACGCGCAACGCCGTCTGGGCAGCGATCAAAGAGCTGCACTATTCGCCAAGTGCGGTTGCGCGCAGCCTCAAGGTTAATCACACCAAGTCCATTGGATTGCTGGCCACCAGCAGTGAAGCGGCCTATTTTGCCGAGATCATTGAAGCGGTTGAGAAAAACTGCTTCCAGAAAGGTTATACCCTGATTCTGGGCAACGCGTGGAACAGCATTGAAAAACAGCGCGCCTACCTGTCGATGATGGCGCAAAAGCGCGTTGATGGCCTGCTGGTAATGTGTTCCGAGTACCCGGAATCCGTGCTGTCGATGCTCGAAGAGTATCGCCATATTCCCATGGTGGTCATGGACTGGGGTGAAGCGCGCGCGGATTTCACTGATTCCGTTATCGATAATGCCTTTGAAGGCGGCTATATGGCCGGTCGTTATCTGATCGAACGCGGTCACCGCGAGATTGGCGTGATCCCCGGTCCGCTGGAGCGCAACACCGGCGCGGGCCGTCTGGCCGGTTTTATGAAAGCGATGGAAGAAGCGCTGATCAACGTGCCGGAAAACTGGATTGTGCAGGGCGACTTTGAGCCGGAGTCGGGTTACCGCGCAATGCAGCAGATCGTCTCCCAGCCACACCGTCCGACCGCCGTTTTCTGCGGGGGTGACATCATGGCTATGGGCGCGCTCTGCGCTGCCGACGAGCTGGGTCTGCGCGTACCGCAGGATATTTCCGTGATCGGGTATGACAACGTGCGTAACGCGCGTTTCTTCACGCCAGCGTTGACCACCATTCACCAGCCGAAAGATTCGCTGGGCGAAACGGCCTTCAATATGCTGATGGACAGGATCGTCAACAAACGTGAAGAGTCGCAGTCCATTGAAGTTCACCCGCGTCTTATCGAACGCCGTTCCGTTGCGGACGGTCCGTTCCGCGACTACCGTCGTTAATCGCTTTACGGGGCCAGCTATGCTGGCTCCCGTAACCATTCCCGGTTTAGCGTTTCGCTGTCTCCCAGATAATCCAGCAGCCAGGCCATCGCAGGCGAGACATCACTTTGCTGCCAGGTCAGGCAGCAGGCCGCATCCGGGAACGGATTCTCCAGCGTCAGCTCAACCCACTCTCCGGTATCGATGCGCGGACGCGCGAAATGAACGGGCACCATCGCGACGCACAGTCCGGCGCTGAGGCACGTCGCCGACGATTCCCAGTCAGGGGCCACCACCCGCCGCTGGTTGTCCAGAAGCCAGGTGATACGCTTAGGCAATGAACGGGAGGTATCCTCCAGCACCAGCGACGGCCAGTTGCGTAGCGTATCATCGCTGAGCGGCCCCTCCATCGCCGCCAGCGGATGATCGCTTGCCACCACGCACTTCCAGCTCAGCATCCCCATATCGCGAAAGGCGTAACGTCCCCCGACCGGGATCGCCTGCGTGGCCCCGATTGCCATCTCTGCCCTGCCGTCCGCCAGCGCATCCCAGACGCCGTTGAACACCTCCTGCGAGACCCGCAGCTCAACGTCAGAGAAATGACGATAGAAATCGACGATCATCTGCCGGGTACGTTCCGGCTTAACGATGTTATCCACCGCGATGGAAAGATGCCCCCGCCAGCCGTTAGCGATCTGCTGACACTGTTCGCGGGTGATCTGCATTTTTTTGATAACAGAACGCCCTTCCTTCAAAAACCACGCCCCTGCGGGCGTTAATTCCACATCACGATGGCGCCGCTCAAACAGCGGAACCGCCAGCCACTCCTCCAGCTGACGCACCGTGTAGCTGATGGCCGAAGGGACGCGGTGCAGCTCCTGCGCTGCACCGCTAAAGCTGCCATTACGCGCGACAGCATCGACCACTTCAAGAGAATAATCTGACCACATTTTCTGCCTGCAAAAAATTTGAATGCACCCGCCAAATATTAGCGTTTCACAAGCGGCTTTGCACTCCCTACACTCTGCGCCAACGTACACCTGCCTCCTCAGGAGAATAAGAGAATGCAACCCAGGAAAGGATTTTTAGTCTGGCTCGGCGGCTTAAGCGTGCTGGGCTTTTTGGCCACCGACATGTACCTGCCCGCGTTTGCCGCGATGCAGGAAGACCTGCAAACCCCTGCGGCGGCCATCAGCGCCAGCCTGAGCCTGTTCCTTGCCGGTTTCGCTTTCGCGCAGCTCCTGTGGGGACCGCTCTCGGATCGCTTTGGCCGTAAACCGGTACTGCTGCTGGGTCTGGCCATTTTTGCCGTGGGCTGCCTGGGGATGCTGTGGGTGCGCGATGCCACCTGGCTACTGGTGCTGCGCTTTATTCAGGCCGTGGGCGTCTGTGCTGCGGCGGTGACCTGGCAGGCGCTGGTGACCGACTACTATCCGGCTAACCGCACAAACCGTATTTTCGCCACCATTATGCCGCTGGTGGGTCTTTCCCCTGCCCTGGCTCCGCTGCTGGGCAGCTGGATCCTCGCGCACTTTGACTGGCAGGCCATTTTTGCCACGCTGTTTGCCATCACGCTGGTACTGATGCTGCCAGCGTTTGCCCTCAAGCCCGCGCATAAAAAAGAGGCGCATGCGGATGCGAAGCCGATTACCTTCACCTCCCTGCTGAGCGCCAAGGCGTATCGCGGGAATGTCCTGATCTATGCCGCCTGCTCGGCCAGCTTCTTCGCGTGGCTCACCGGTTCGCCGTTTATTCTGCACGATATGGGCTACAGCCCGGCGGCCATCGGCCTGAGCTATGTTCCGCAGACTATTGCGTTCCTGGTGGGCGGATACGGCTGTCGCGCGGCGCTGCAAAAATGGGAAGGTCAGCAGATGCTGCCATGGCTGCTGGTGCTGTATGCGCTGAGCGTCATCGGCACCTGGGCCGTCGGGTTTATTCCGGGCGCGGGCCTGGCTGAAATTTTGATCCCCTTCTGCGTGATGGCCGTGGCGAACGGGGCGATTTACCCGATCGTGGTGGCACAAGCGTTACGTCCGTTCCCGCAGGCGACAGGCCGCGCCGCCGCGCTGCAAAATACCCTGCAGCTGGGTCTGTGCTTCCTGGCAAGTCTGGTGGTCTCGGCGCTGATTGCGACGCCACTGTTAACCACCACCAGCGTGATGCTGGTCACCGTTGCGCTGGCGGTGATGGGCTATCGCATGCAGGCCTCCGCGCAGCGTGAGCAGGATAGCGGCGCTCAGGTGGAAACCTCGCATGCCTGATTGCGCCAGAAATCATGTTACATTTCAGTGATTAGGTTGCTAACAATTTTCTATTGAATCACCAAATTTTGAGGCCTATACTAAATTTGGTTCGATTAAATACGATAAATATTAAGTGTTAACGGGAGCCGGAGCGCTCCCGTTTTACCATGGAAGGCATTTCGGCAAGGGTTATCTCCCTTCCTCTGTTCTACGTCGGATATTAGCCTCGCGGTATTTACCGTGAGATTTCTCACAAACCAAAAAAAGCGTCTACGCTGTTTGAAGGTTCTGATCACATCAGGGTGATGGAGAAGCTATGAGTTCATCGTGTATAGAAGAAGTCAGCGTTCCGGACGATAACTGGTCCCGGATCGTCAGTGAACTGTTAGGTCGAGCAGGCATCACTATCAATGGATCATCGCCATCCGATCCTCAGGTTAAACATCCCGACTTTTTTAAACGCGTATTGCGGGAGGGATCGTTAGGCCTGGGAGAAAGTTATATGGACGGCTGGTGGGAGTGCGAACGTCTGGATACCTTTTTTGCCAGCGTGCTGCGTGCCGGTCTGGAAAACCAACTCCCGCGCAATCTGAAAGACACCCTGCGCGTCGCCTCTGCCCGACTGTTCAATCTGCAAAGTAAAAAACGCGCGTGGATCGTCGGCAAAGAGCATTACGATCTCGGCAATGACCTGTTCAGCCGTATGCTGGACCCGTTCATGCAGTACTCCTGCGCCTACTGGAAAGACGCGTCGACGCTTGAGGAAGCGCAGCAGGCAAAGCTGCGTCTGATTAGCGAGAAGCTGCAGCTACAGCCCGGCATGCGCGTGCTGGATATCGGCTGCGGCTGGGGTGGGCTGGCGTATTTTATGGCGAAGCACTATGGCGTCAGCGTAGTGGGCGTCACGATTTCAGCGGAACAGCAAAAAATGGCGCGAGAGCGCTGTCAGGGTCTTGATGTGGATATCCGGCTGCAGGACTACCGTGACCTGAACGAGCAGTTCGACCGGATCGTTTCCGTCGGCATGTTCGAGCACGTGGGGCCAAAAAACTACGATACCTACTTTGAGGTGGTGGATCGTAATCTGAAACCGGACGGGCTCTTCCTGCTGCACACCATCGGCTCTAAGCGGACCGACAATAACGTTGACCCGTGGATCAATAAATACATCTTTCCGAATGGCTGTTTACCGTCCGTTCGCCAGATCGCCAACGCCAGTGAATCCCATTTCGTGATGGAAGACTGGCATAACTTTGGCGCGGACTACGACACCACCTTAATGGCGTGGCATGAACGTTTCCAGAAAGCCTGGCCCGAGATTGCGGACAACTATTCAGAACGATTCAAACGGATGTTTAGCTATTATCTGAATGCCTGCGCGGGGGCGTTTCGCGCACGGGATATTCAGCTCTGGCAGGTGGTATTCAGCCGGGGGATTGAACACGGACTGCGTGTCGCACGCTAAAAAAATAACCCCGGCTATCCGGGGTTATTTTTTATTCTTCTTCTGCGGTCTTTATTATTGCGGCTTCTTTTGCTGCCAGCACGCGCTCCACCGTATCCACCACCGCCTGGGTTTGCGGATCGATTTCGATATTCACACGATGCCCCAGTTTTTTGGTGCCCAGCGTGGTGCGCTGCAGCGTTTCAGGAATTAAATGCACGCAAAAACGCGTTGGCGTCACTTCTCCCACCGTCAGGCTAATCCCGTCAATGCCAATAAATCCTTTATAGTGGATGTATTTCATTAATGACGGGTCCTGCATTTTAAACCAGATTTGACGGTTATTTTCCGAGGTCACGATTTTCGCCACTTCGGCAGTGGTCATGATGTGGCCGGACATCAGGTGGCCGCCAATCTCATCGCTGAACTTCGCCGCGCGCTCAACGTTGACGGTATCGCCTACCACCAGTTCGCCCAGGTTAGTGATCCGCAGCGTCTCTTTCATTAAATCAAAGCTAATCTGGTTGCCGTTAATTTCGGTCACGGTCAGGCAGCAGCCGTTATGGGCAATCGAGGCGCCGGTTTCGATGCCCTCAAGCATATATTCCGGCAGCTCAACAACATGAGTACGGAAATTAGGTTTTTCATCAATGGACACCACTTTGGCAGTGCCCTGCACAATACCAGTAAACATGCTTACAACTCCTGTTTTTTCCGAACGGTGATGACACCGTTTAATCCCTCCACAATAACAGTTGGAAAAACAGGTTGCCAGCGGAGCGCATTTTCTGGCGATTTTTTCACTAGATAAATAGCTAAAGCCCGCTACAATAGCTGGCACCCCCCTGCATTTTCTTCTCGCTGCCCGTTTCGGCGGCTTTTTTAGTCTCTCAAATAACTACAAAATAAAGGTGTTCACGTGCAGAAGTACATGAATGAAGCGCGCCAGTTATTGGCACTGGCTATACCAGTGATCATCGCGCAAGTGGCCCAGACCGCAATGGGATTTGTGGATACGGTAATGGCAGGTGGCTACAGCGCCACCGATATGGCGGCCGTGGCTATCGGTACGTCAATCTGGCTTCCGGCCATCCTGTTCGGCCACGGTCTGCTGCTCGCGCTCACGCCTGTTATCGCTCAGCTCAATGGCTCAGGCCGTCGCGAACGCATTGCCCATCAGGTCCGTCAGGGGTTCTGGCTGGCAGGGTTTGTCTCCGTGCTGATCATGGTGGTGCTCTGGAACGCGGGCCATATCATCCGCGCTATGCATAACATTGACCCGGCCCTGGCGGATAAAGCCGTGGGCTATCTGCGTGCCCTGCTTTGGGGTGCGCCCGGCTACCTCTTTTTCCAGGTGGCGCGTAACCAGTGTGAAGGCCTGGCGAAAACCAAGCCCGGGATGGTGATGGGTTTTATCGGGTTGCTGGTCAACATCCCGGTTAACTATATCTTTATCTACGGTCATTTCGGGATGCCGGAACTGGGCGGCGTCGGCTGCGGCGTGGCGACAGCAGCCGTTTACTGGGTGATGTTCTTCTCGATGATCACCTTCGTCAAACGCGCCCGCTCCATGCGCGACATTCGCAACGAGAACAGATTCAGCACGCCGGACTGGAGCATCATGACGCGTCTGGTGCAGTTAGGGTTGCCGATTGCCCTTGCGCTGTTCTTTGAGGTGACCCTGTTTGCCGTGGTTGCCCTGCTGGTCTCCCCGCTGGGCATTGTGAACGTCGCCGGGCACCAGATTGCGCTGAACTTCAGCTCCCTGATGTTCGTCCTGCCAATGTCGCTGGCGGCAGCGGTGACGATTCGCGTGGGCTTCCGCTTGGGTCAGGGTTCGACGCTCGATGCGCAAACCGCCGCGCGGACCGGACTGGGCGTCGGCGTCTGCATGGCCATTTGCACAGCGCTTTTCACCGTGACGCTGCGCGAGCAGATTGCCCTGCTCTATAACGACAATCCGGAGGTCGTCACGCTGGCATCGCACCTGATGCTGCTGGCTGCGATTTACCAGATTTCGGACTCCATCCAGGTGATTGGCAGCGGCGTGCTGCGCGGTTATAAAGACACGCGCTCCATTTTCTTTATCACCTTCATCGCCTACTGGGTGCTGGGTCTGCCGTGTGGTTATATTCTGGCCCTGACCGACCTTGTGGTGGACCGCATGGGACCGGCGGGGTTCTGGATGGGCTTTATCATTGGCCTGACGTCGGCGGCGATTATGATGATGATGCGCATGCGCTTCCTGCAGCGCCAGCCGTCAACGATCATTTTGCAACGCGCTGCCCGTTAAATACGCAGTAGCCGCCACCCGGCGGCTACTTTCTCTTCACTTTGCGCGGTAATACAGCAATCGCGTGAAATCAGAGAGAAAATTGCATTTTCCCTCTTGCCACCTCGGTGCTGTGCCGCTAATATTCGTCCCCGTTGTCACCGACAACACGTTGCGTTCATAGCTCAGTTGGTTAGAGCACCACCTTGACATGGTGGGGGTCGTTGGTTCGAGTCCAATTGAACGCACCATTCTGCGTCCGTAGCTCAGTTGGTTAGAGCACCACCTTGACATGGTGGGGGTCGGTGGTTCGAGTCCACTCGGACGCACCATTTCAGTCCTGAAATGGTGCAAATTCTCCTCTGATAGCCTGAATTTTCCTAATCCTTCATTTTCATTACTGTTCTCCTGCTACGCTTTTCTCATGGAAAAAAGAGAGGACAACCGTCGATGAAGAAAATCGCCATTATCGGTTCCGGCCCAACAGGGATTTATACCTTTTACGCCCTTCTTAAAAACCCGCAGCCGCTTTCGGTCTCCGTCTTTGAACAAAGTGATGAAGCGGGCGTGGGTATGCCCTATAACGACGACGATAACTCTCGTCTGATGCTGGCAAATATCGCAAGTATTGAAATCCCGCCCATTTTTATGACCTACCTCGACTGGCTCAAAGGCCAGAGCGAAGCCCATCTGGCACGCTTTAAGGTTGATAAAGCCCGCCTGCATGACCGACAGTTCCTGCCCCGGCTCCTGCTGGGTGAGTATTTCCGCGACAGCTTTCGGTCCATCGTAAAAGAGGCGGAAAAACGGGGATTTCAGGTTGATGTCCATAAATCCGCCCAGGTCACCGATATCGTGCCCTCGAAAGAAGGCGTTACGCTTTCCGTCAACGGCAGCGCCTTTCCTGAACGCTTCGACCTTGCGGTTATCGCCACCGGCCACGTCTGGCCAGAGGAGGATGAAGCCACGCGCACGTTCTTCCCCAGCCCGTGGTCCGGTCTGATGGACGCCAGTATTCCGCCCTGTCGCGTCGGTATTATGGGGACATCGTTAAGCGGTCTCGACGCGGCCATGGCGGTCGTAATGCAGCACGGTGCGTTTCGCGATGATAAATTTGTGCTAAATAAAGGCAGCGAGGCGCTGAAGATTGTCCTGATGTCCCGGACGGGCATTCTGCCGGAAGCCGATTTTTACTGCCCTATTCCTTACGAGCCGCTGTCGGTATTGACCGAACGCGTGGTGGAAAGCGAGGTTGCCAAAGGACCGGATGGCCTGCTCGATCGTATCTTTGTCCTGATGGTCAAAGAGCTTCAGCTCGCTGACCCTGCGTGGAGCGAGAAAATGTCTCTGCATACGCTGAATGCGGACACCCTTCGTGAGGCATGGTTTGAGGATCGTAAACGGCACGGTCCCTTTACCTGGGCGGAAGATAACCTGAAAGAAGTTGAGAAAAATAAACGCGAACGCCGTACCGTGGCCTGGCGCTATACCGTGCTTCGGCTGCATGAAGTGGTTCAGGAGATCGTTCCCCATCTCAGCGATCGAGACGTTGAACGCTTCAAACAGGGGCTGGCTCGGGTATTTATCGACAACTATGCCGCCATCCCTCCGCAGTCTATCCGCAGGCTGCTCGCGCTTCGCGAAGCCGGCATCATCAGCGTGGCCGCGCTCGGTGACGACTACACGCTCGACGTTGGCAGCGATCGAACGGTGATAACCACACAAGAGACCGTTTACCGCTTCGACGTTTTTATTGATGCGCGCGGGCAAAAGCCGCTCAAAACGAAAGATCTGCCCTTCCCGACGCTGCGAAAACAGCTTGAAGCGACCGGCGATGAGATACCCGATATCGGCGAGGATTACACCTTAAAAGCGCCTGACACCGTTCGCGGGCGCATCACCTTCGGTGCGATACCGTGGCTGATGCACGATCGTCCCTTCGTTCAGGGGCTGGCGGAGTGTGCAGAGATTGCAGAGGCGATGGCGAAAGCGGCGGAAAAACCCGCGTCGGGGGTGCGGCGGAGATTACCCTATTTTGAAAACTGACAGGGCATCCGTGCCCTGCTGTCGCGGATTACTCGAAGAAGACTTCCGGGTTTTCCGACAGCGAAACGAAGGTTTTCGTCTCTTTATTCAGGGCGAGGATTTCGCCGCTTTCAATGTCGTACACCCAGCCGTGCAGTCGAATGGAGTTATTACGCAGGCCCACCGCGACGGAAGGATGGGTCTTAATGTTGCTCAGCTGCGCAAACACGTTCTCCTGCACCATCGCATTGACCTTATCGATCGGCTTATCCCAGGTTTTTTTCTCCACCACGGCTTTCGCCGCGTCGGAATAGCGCAGCCAGTGTGACACGGCAGGCATCGGCTCCAGGTTCGCGTTATCGGCAATCGCCTTCATCGCGCCACAGTTGGAGTGACCACAAATCACGATATCCGTGACGCCCAGCGCCACGACGGCGTATTCGATGGTAGCGGACACACCGCCTGGCTCCGGTCCGAACGGCGGCACGATGTTACCAGCATTACGAATGACAAAGAGTTGTCCTGGCTCTTGCTGGGTGACAAGTTCCGGGACCAGACGGCTGTCGGAGCATGAGATGAACAGCGCTTTGGGATTCTGGCTGGACGCTAAACTGCGGAAGAGTTCTTTACGTTGCGGGAAAATCTCTTTTTGAAAGCTGAGAAAACCTTCAATGATATGTTGCATAGCAATGTCTCTTTTATCTGTTTTAGTTTAGGTATGATCGAGATCACACTCGTAAAGTTTACCCATCGTGGTTTACTTCAGACAAGCAATATATTTCTGGCCCGAGCGCTGCACAATTTCGTCCGCGTTAGCGAGGATGTTCTGCCCTTCGAACGCGCCGAACAGACGTTCAAACGTTCTGCCTTCCAGATGATTCACGACCGACGCCACGGTGCGGGCCGGCAGCGGAAGATAGTTCGGGTAGCTCCACATAAACGAGACGGCGTCTTTAGCCGGCGTGACCTGCAGAATATCGCCCGCCAGCAGCACCCCGTCCCCCTCCTGCCAGTGCAGCACCGTTCCCCCGGCAAAATGCCCCCCCAGACGCAGCAAGGTGACTGAGGGGAAAATCTCCAGCGCATCCCCCTCCCAGAAATGAATGGCCGGGCTGTCGCGCATCACCCACTCGCTGTCGCTGGCGTGCAGGTACACCGGCGCATCAAACGCCGCAGCCCACTCCTGCATCGTGGTGTAATAGTGCGGATGTGAAATCGCAATCGCGCTGATGCCGCCGAGGGCGGTAATGAGCGTTTTGGTTGCGGGGTCGAGGTTGGCGATACAGTCCCAGAGAATATTGCCGTGGGGCGTTTGCAGCAGCAGCGCCCGCTGGTTGATCGCAAACGCCGGGACCGTTTTGATCCCAAACAATCGCGGCTCCAGCAGCTGCCATTTGTTGCTATGCGTGGCGGTGACGGTATCGAGATCGGTCCACGCCTGCCCCGTGATGGGTACATACTGGCGTTCATCCTCGCAGATCGGGCATTTCTCAGGCTGTGTATCGTAAGCCGTTCCGCAGGTTTTACAGAGTGTAATCATGTGCTCTCCTCAGCGATAAAGCACTGAGTATGGCAGGGATTATCCTTATGTGCTGCGAGGTACATTGCTGGCTTTTTTTGCCCTATACTGTGCCAGTATCGAAAACTGAACAGAGCAGGTGCAACATGGAAATTGATCTCGATAATTTAGTCTTTAACGGTCTGGATGAAGCAGAAGAGCGTAATGCGGAACGTCTGGACGACGCGGATAAAAAAGCGCAGGCGATTGTCGCCGACGACGACTGCGGCGACGCCTGCAAGATCTAATAAAAAAGCACCGGGAAACCGGTGCTTTTTTATTTCACTCGTTAAACGTCACGCACACCTCGTTCCAGTACGTTTCGCGCGTGCGGCGCAGTTCAGCGTGACGTTTTATCATGGAACCACTCCGGATCAATGTTGGCAACGTCCACGCCATACAGGCTGGCGACAGGCAGTATTGACTCAAGAACACGTTGCGCGCTGTTCTCCGCATTCACTGGTCGGGTCGCAAAAAACCGCCGTAACGTGCTGATCCACTTTTTCATCGTCTTACCCTCTCTCGCCGTGTCTGACCTCAGTTAAGCACTCAAATGCCGCGCGGGTGAAATACCAAAATCCACTGTCCATGTGCAGGATTTGCAAATAGCCTCCCGTTCTTTTCACGCTTCATTAACACCTTGTTCACTAATGCTTTTTTGCTCAAAGTAAAGAACGATTTCTTATTTGGCGATAGCTTTCGCTTATGGGAGCGTAGCGGGGTAAAACAAAAACAACGGGATGGCGTATGACTATGGCAGCAAACATGAAAGGGTTTACCAAACGGACACTGGTTCTGGGATTACTGGCGGCGGGGAGCCTGCTTTCAGCGCAGGCACAGGCCGATCAGCTGGCGGATATTAAGGCCGCAGGGGTGGTGAAAGTGGCCACGTTTGACGCCAACCCGCCGTTTGGCTCGATTGATGCCAAAACGCACGAGATCGTGGGTTACGACGTGGATTTCGCCAAAGCGCTGGCAAAATCGCTCGGCGTGAAGCTTGAACTGGTTGCCACCAATCCGGCCAACCGTATTCCGCTGCTGCAGTCAGGGAAAGCAGACCTGATCGTGGCAGATATCACCATCACCCCGGAACGCGCGCAGGTCATTGATTTCTCGACGCCTTACTTCGTCACCGGCCAGCAGTTCCTCGTTCCGGTGAAATCACCGGACAAGCTCGATGACTATAGCCGGGCGCGCATTGGCGCGGTCAAAGGCACGACGGGCGAGCAGGCGCTGCACCAGCGTTTCCCGCAGTCCCGCGTCCTCTCTTATGACGACATTCCCCTGGCGTTGACCGCACTGCGCAATGGTAACGTCCAGGCCATTACCCAGGACAGCACCATTCTGGCCGGTCTGCTGGCGCAGGCGCCGGATAAAGCGAACTTCAAAATCCTGCCCGATCTGCTCAGTAAAGAAGAGATTGGCGTGGGGGTGAAGAAAGGTGAAACGGCGCTGCTGAAGGCCGTTAACGACGAGCTGGTTAATCTCGAGAAGAACGGTCAGGCAGCAAAAATCTACGATGTCTGGTTTGGCCCAAACACGCCTGCCCCGCAGACTCGCGCCTTTAAAATAGAAGCCAGATAATTATGCTCTCAGGTTTATTTTCACACTCCGCGGCCGGTGCCGCGGATTTTTCACATCTGGAACAGGCCAGCGTCGAGTTTCGTCATGTGGACAAACGCTACGGTGACCATCAGGTTTTAAACGACATTAATCTCACCATCACCCCCGGTGAAGTGGTCGCCATCCTCGGCCCGTCGGGTTCCGGTAAATCCACCCTGATTCGTCTCATCAACCAGCTTGAAACCCTGAGCGGCGGGGAGATTCTGATCGATAACAAGCCTACCGGAAAGCTCTCCGGTACCGGGCTGCGTCAGCTGCGTAGCCGCGTGGGGTTTGTGTTCCAGCAGTTCAATCTTTACGCCCATCTCACCGCCAGCCAGAACATCACCCTGGCACTGGAG
This sequence comes from Enterobacter sp. C6, assembly GCF_008122455.1. Taxonomy (NCBI): domain Bacteria; kingdom Pseudomonadati; phylum Pseudomonadota; class Gammaproteobacteria; order Enterobacterales; family Enterobacteriaceae; genus Enterobacter; species Enterobacter sp. C6. The sequence continues at coordinate 34,080 of NZ_QPFW01000226.1, read as the reverse complement.
CACGTTCACGGCTGGAATCCACAGCCTGCCCAGGCGCGCGCGCTGGCCCTGCTGGAGAAGGTCGGGATGCTGGAAAAAGCCCACCATTTCCCGGCAGAGCTTTCCGGCGGGCAGCAGCAGCGCGTCGCGATTGCCCGTGCCCTGGCCTCTTCACCGCAAATCATCCTGTTCGATGAGCCCACCTCGGCGCTGGATCCGGAGATGATTGGTGAAGTGCTGTTTGTGATGAAAGCCCTCGCCCACAGCGGGATCACGATGATTGTCGTAACCCATGAGATGCAGTTCGCCCGGGAGATTGCCGACAGAGTCGTCTTTATCGACGGGGGGCAAATTCTGGAAATTGCGCCGCCGGCGCAATTTTTCAGTCGGCCCTCGCATCCGCGCGCGCAGCGGTTCCTGCAAAAGGTGCTCAACCCGCTGCATCAGGAGCATCTGTAATGCCCGCGCTCGACTGGCAGGGGGTGCTGACCGGACATCCTCTGCAGTGGATACTCTCCGGATTCCTCACCACCCTGTGGGTAACGCTTGCCGGGATGATGCTGGCCAGCCTGCTCGCATTGCTCTTTATGCTTCTGCGCCTTTCCGGCGGACGCCTCGGGAACGCGGTCGTTAGCAGCTGGGTGTCGCTGTTTCGCAATACGCCGCTGCTGGTGCAGCTGCTGTTCTGGTATTTTGCCGCCTGGAACGGTCTACCGCAGGCGTTCCGCGACGCGGTGAACGCGGATCACAGCTGGTCAATTCTGCCCGGCGACGTCTGGTGGTTTACGCCCGAATTTTTATGTTCTGCCTGGGGGTTGGGTGTCTTTACCTCGGCGTTTTTAATTGAAGAGGTGGAGTCGGGCTTACGTTCCGTACCTGCCGGACAGCGGGAGGCGGCGCTCGCTCAGGGATTCTCCGCGTGGCGCCTGTTTCGCTACATCCTGCTGCCGCAGGGGCTGGCCAACGCCTGGCAGCCGGTCGTTGGCCAGTACCTTAATCTGATGAAGCTCTCCTCGCTCGCCAGCGGGATTGGCTTCGCCGAGCTGACCTATCAGGTCAGGCAGATTGAGAGCTATAACGCGCACGCGCTGGAAGCATTTACCTTCGGAACCGCACTCTATCTGCTGACCGGCCTGGTCATGGGGATGGTGCTGGTTCGCATTGGACCTGAAGCGAAACGTAAACGCCCAAACGTCGCCACCTCAGGGAGTGAAAAACATGATTGCCGGACTTAATGTCATCACCGATAACCTCGATTATCTGCTGTGGGGACGCGCGGCAACGGGTGAACCGGGGGGCGTATTGCTCTCGTTGATGATGGCGATTGGGGCCGCCGTCATTGCTCTGCCCGGTGGGATAGTGCTCGCGTGTCTGGCCTGGCGCTTTACCGGGCTCGTGCGCAAGACCCTCTTTTTGTGGGCAGAGCTGATTCGCGGTATCCCGCTCATCTTCGTAATTTTCTGGATGTGGTATCTCCTGCCGCTCATTACCGGGGGCGATCTGCCGGGGGCGCTGACCGTCACGCTGGCGCTGGCCTGGTTTACGGCGGCTACCGTAATGCACTCGGTACTGGCCGGACTTAATGCGCTACCGTCCGGGCAGTACGAAGCTGCACTGTCACAGGGATTCAGCACGCAGCAAACCCTGTGGCGCGTGCTGCTGCCACAGGCGCTGAGGAACATTCTGCCGTCGCTGGTGGGGATTTTTATCAGCCTGCTGAAGGATACGTCGTTGGCGTTTATCGTGAACGTCCCGGAACTGACCACGGTGGCGGGACAGGTCAACAACCGGGTGCAAATCTACCCGGCGGCCATTTTTATCTTTACGGGCGTGGTCTACTACCTGCTCTGCTGCTCGCTCGAGCAGCTTGCAAAGCGCTGGCGCTTTACCCGGCCAGCGCTTTAACTACCGTTTCCATCGCTTCGGTTGTCAATTCACTGCGTTTCACGCGCTGGTTCGCCAGCGCGGTACGCAGGACTCCGGCAATGACAATATGCTTTGGCTCCTGCCCTAAATCACGCATCTCAAGCACCACCTTCCCGACCACCCGGCACATCTCCTGGTACAGCGCTTCATCTTTGGTCACGTTACCCATCGTCATCACTCCATTGCCTGTTAAACGTTGAGCTTAAATGATTCTCCAGCCGGATACAAAAAAGAAGCCCGGCGAGAAACTCGCCGGGCTTCATCTGTAAAATCAGTAAATTAGTTATTTACTGGAATGACCGCGCCTTTGTACTTGGTGCGGATCCAGTCCTGAATCTCTTTTGAGTGCAGCACGTTCACCAGCGCGACGATGTCTTTCTTCTTCTCGTCACCGCGATGCACGGTGATGATGTTGGCATACGGGTTGTTTTCACCGCTCTCAACCGCAATCGGGTCGTGAACCGGATCCAGACCCGCGTCAATCGCATAGTTGGCGTTAATCACCACCGCGTCGCCTTCGTTGTTGTTGTACATCTGCGGCAGCAGAGACGCTTCAACGTTAGGCGTGAACTTCAGCTTTTTCGGGTTCTCGACGATATCGCTGATGCGCGCGGTCACTTTATCGATGCCCGGCTTCAGCTTGATCACGCCCTCTTTTTCGAAGATAGAGAGAATACGCCCCTCTTCAGAAACCGCGTCACGCATGATGATTTTGCCGCCTTCCGGCAGGTCTTTCAGCGACTTGTATTTTTTGGAGTAGATGCCGATTGGCTCAATGTGGATCGCGCCCGCACTGACAAAATCGTAGTCTTTATCGCCCGCATGATCTTTCAGCACGCTGTTCAGGTAAGGAATGTGCTGGAAATAGTTCGCGTCGATGTCATGACCCGCCAGCGCGGTGTTCGGCAGAATGTAGTCCTGGAACGGTTTAATCTCCAGGTCGATCCCCTGCTTCGCCAGAATCGGCTTTGCCTGCTCCAGAATTTCGGCGTGCGGCGTGTTGGATGCGCCCACGGTCAGGGTGTCAGCCCAGGAAGCGAAGCTCAGGGCGCTCAGGGTTGCGGCGGCGATCAGTGTCAGTGTCTTTTTCATGATATGGTTCCTGTGTGTATTTATTAGCGTTTATCTAACAGTGAAGTAATGACATCGCCGCAGAACTGGATAATGAAAACGATGATTAAAATGGTCACCGTTGCCACCAGCGTGACGTCACCATGGTTGCGCTGGAATCCTTCCAGATAAGCCAGATTTCCCAACCCACCGGCGCCAATCACCCCCGCCATTGCGCTGTAGCTCACCAGCGCAATGAGCGTCACCGTAATACCTGATACCAGTGCAGGTGATGATTCCGGCAGTAAAACCCGAAACACTAACGTGCTCAGTCGTGCGCCCATCGAGCGCGTTGCTTCTATGACGCCTTTATCCACTTCACGCAGGGCGATCTCCACCAGGCGTGCGTAGAACGGTGCGGCACCCACAATCAGCGCCGGCAGCGCCGCGTTGGCACCAAGGATGGTGCCGACGACGGTCTTGGTGAACGGGATCAGCAGGACAATCAGAATGATGAACGGAATCGAGCGGAACACGTTCACCACAATCGAAATGACGCTGTAGACCGTGCGGTTGTGGAACAGCCCGCCGCGTGCGGTTAAAAACAGCGCCAGACCCAGCACGATACCCAGTACAAAAGTCGCCACGCCGGACAGCGCGGTCATGTACAGCGTCTCCAGCGTCGCCGCCCAGAGCTGGTCCCACTTGAGATGCGGAAAGAGATCCTCAGCCATGTTTAATCACCTCGCCTTCAATATCGCTGTGCTTCAGGTCGGCGAGGATATTGTTCAGTTGTTCATCGGATGCCACGACGTGCACCCAGAGCTGGCCAAACACGCCGTGGGCGGTTTGCGTCATTTTCCCGTGCAGGATGTTAAACGGCAGGCCATAGCGCAGGGTCAGTTCACCCACGATCGGCTTATGCGTGCTGTGCCCGGTGAAGGTCAGTCTGATGACCGTGCCTTCCAGATCGTTTGCCAGTTCGGTATTGAACGTTTCTTCTTCAGCGTACTGGCTCACCTGACGGACAAACTGCTGCGTAATCGGCTGCTGCGGATGGGTAAAGACGCTCAGCACGTCGCCCTCTTCCACGACTTTACCGTTCTCCATCACCGCCACGCGGTCGCAGATTTTGCGCACCACGTGCATCTCGTGCGTGATCAGCACGATGGTCAATTTGAACCGGCGGTTAATATCCAGCAGCAGATCGAGGATCTGATCGGTGGTCTGCGGGTCAAGCGCGGACGTGGCTTCATCGCAGAGCAGCACGTCAGGGTTGTTAGCCAGCGCACGGGCGATGCCGACGCGCTGTTTCTGGCCGCCACTGAGCTGAGACGGGTAGGCATGCTCGCGACCTTTCAGGCCGACCAGCTCCACCAGCTCGGCGACGCGGGCGGTGATTTTTGCTTTTGGCACGCCGGCAATCTGCATCGAGAAAGCAATGTTTTCATTTACCGTGCGCGACCACAGCAGGTTGAAGTGCTGAAACACCATGCTGATTTTCAGGCGCGCCTGACGCAGCGCTTCACCTTTTGCCGCCGAAATGTCCTGTCCATTAATGGTGACGCTACCGGCGCTGGGTTTTTCCAGGCCGTTGAGCAGACGAATCAGCGTGCTTTTACCTGCCCCGCTGTAACCGATAATCCCGTATATCTGTCCCTGTGCTATCGTCAAATTGACGTTATCAACGGCTGTGAGTGCCACCTTTCCGTTGTCAAAAACCTTCGAAATATTGCTCAGTACAATCATTCTTATTCGTTATCCGTGCCGCTCATGGCGGTTTAGCAGTATGGATGTCCAAACGATAGTAAACAGGCGTTATCAGCTTTTAAATGAACAAAAAAGAATTTGTTATAACTTTCGGAAATAAACAGCGGATTTACCGGGTGGGATGCATTTAGACCAATTTCAGCAATGATTATCTGCCGGATGCATATCTGCTGGCGAATGCCCGCGAAAAATGGTCATTTTTTCAGCATTTCATGCCAATATAGCCATCCTCACATCCAGACAACTTTACGTCTTGCTGTCCTGACTTCCAAAAATGACATTTATATTCCTTTCTGATCTAAAGAGCAGTGAATGGTTCTTTATTGAGAAAATTTCACCGCCCTATCATCCCGTCATGACATCCAGAAAGGAAAACATCATGACGATTTATCACTCCGTCACTGAACTGATTGGTCGTACCCCGCTGATCCAGCTGCATAAGCTTGATACCGGTCCCTGCTCGCTGTTCCTGAAGCTGGAGAACCAGAATCCGGGCGGGTCGATTAAGGATCGCGTTGCGCTGTCGATGATTAACGAAGCGGAACGCACCGGGCAGCTGCAGCCGGGCGGCACGATTATTGAGGCCACGGCGGGCAATACCGGCCTCGGTCTGGCCCTGATCGCCGCCCAGAAAGGCTACTCGCTGATCCTGGTGGTGCCGGACAAAATGAGCCGCGAGAAGATTTTCCACCTGCGCGCGCTGGGTGCCCAGGTGGTGCTGACCCGCTCCGACGTCAACAAGGGCCATCCTGCCTATTACCAGGATTACGCCCAGCGTCTGGCGAACGAACTGCCCGGCGCGTTTTACATCGACCAGTTCAATAACGAAGCCAACCCGCTGGCGCACCGCACCACCACGGCGCCGGAACTGTATGAACAGCTTGACGGCAAAATCGATGCCATCGTGGTGGGCGTCGGCTCAGGCGGCACGCTGGGCGGCCTGCAGGCATGGTTCGCCGAACACTCTCCACACACGGAGTTTGTCCTGGCCGATCCGGCCGGTTCCGTTCTGGCCGACCAGGTGGAGACCGGACGCTACCACGACGCGGGCTCCTGGCTGGTTGAGGGTATTGGCGAAGACTTTATTCCGCCGCTGGCCCACATTGAAGGGGTGAATCGCGCCTGGCGCATTACCGATCGCGAAGCCTTCACCACCGCGCGCGATCTGCTGAAAACGGAAGGCATTCTGGCGGGCTCCTCCAGCGGCACGCTGCTGGCGGCCGCGCTGAAGTATTGCCAGGCGCAGACCGCGCCGAAGCGGGTGGTGACCTTCGCCTGTGACAGCGGCAATAAATATCTCTCGAAGATGTTCAACGATGACTGGATGCGACAGCAGGGACTCATCACGCGTCCCCAGGCCGGCGATCTCTCTGACTACATTGCCCTGCGCCACGATGAAGGCGCCACCGTCACCGCCGCCCCGGACGACACGCTCTCCACCGTCCTGGCACGGATGCGCCTGTATGACATCTCCCAGTTGCCGGTGCTGGAGAACGGCAAGGTGGTGGGCATTATCGACGAGTGGGATCTCCTGCGGCACATCGGCGGCGACGGCGATCGCTTCGCGCTTCCGGTGACGGCAGCCATGACGCGTCAGGTGGAGTTCCTGGATAAACACGCCCCGGAAAGCGCCCTGAACGCCATCTTCGACCGCGGTCTGGTGGCCGTGATTAATGACAACGACCGTTTTCTCGGTCTGATTACGCGCAGCGACGTTCTGACCGCCTGGCGCAACCGTCTTCAGCAATAAAGGAATAGATGATGAAAAACCTGGCTACCCTGAGCGTCCACAGCGGCGAATTCAACGACCAGCACGGCGCCGTCATGCCGCCGATTTACGCCACATCGACTTTTGCGCAACCCGCGCCCGGGGAGCATACCGGCTATGAGTACTCCCGCAGCGGCAACCCTACCCGCCATGCGCTGGAAACGGCGATTGCCGAACTGGAAGGCGGCACGCGCGGCTACGCCTTTGCCTCCGGTCTGGCGGCCATCTCCACGGTGCTCGAACTGCTGGATAAAGACAGCCACATCGTTGCCATTGATGACGTATACGGCGGCACATACCGTCTGATCGAGAACGTGCGCAAGCGCAGCACCGGCCTGCAGGTCAGCTGGGTTAAACCGGACGACTTAGCCGGGCTTGAGGCCGCCATTCGCCCGGATACCCGCATGGTGTGGGTCGAGACGCCAACCAACCCGCTGCTGAAGCTGGCGGATCTGGCGGCCATCGCGGCAATCGCCCGTCGTCATAACGTCATCAGCGTGGCGGATAACACCTTCGCGTCGCCGGTGATCCATCGTCCGCTGGAGTCGGGTTTCGACATTGTGGTGCACTCCGCCACCAAATACCTGAACGGCCATTCTGACGTGGTGGCCGGGCTGGCGATTGTCGGGGAGAACAAGGAACTGGCGGATAAGCTGGGCTATCTGCAAAACGCGGTGGGCGGCGTACTGGATCCGTTCAGCAGCTTCCTGACGCTGCGCGGTATTCGCACGCTTGCGTTGAGGGTCGAAAAGCACAGCACCAACGCGCTGGCGATTGCGCAATGGCTCGATCAGCATCCTCTGGTCGAAAAGGTGTTCTATCCCGGCCTGGAATCACATCCGCAATATCAGCTTGCCCGTACGCAGATGGCCCTGCCCGGCGGGATGATTTCTGTCGTGGTCAAAGGCGATGCGCAACGCGCCACCGAGGTGATTCGCAACCTGAAGCTGTTTACCCTCGCGGAAAGCCTGGGCGGCGTGGAGAGTCTGGTGAGCCAGCCTTACAGCATGACGCACGCCTCGATTCCGCTGGAGCAACGTCTGGCAAACGGCATTGTGCCGCAGCTGATCCGTCTGTCAGTCGGGATTGAAGATCCCAAAGACCTGATTGCCGACCTCAGCCAGGCGCTGCAGAAATAAGCAAATGGCGGCAGGTCCATCACCTGCCGCCACAAGTTGTCATCATGGCTTAACGCCTTGATAACAATATTATGAGAAACAGCACAGATTATTTCTGAAACACCGTTTCCATTTTCCTTTTATCTTAAAATCAGCGTATAATGCGCGCCAAATCCCTGGTGAATGGTTTCAGCGCTTGGAATACAAAAAACAACGTACAACTTCTCCACTCCTTCGTTGGGCTGTCACTCAGGCACACTTTCTTCTGCACGCTCATTTGATGTCTCCTATCCTTAGTGCGTGTCATATACTCTTTTGCAACACAGGTTTGACTCCGCGGCGGTGCGCCCCCGGAGCGAGATTTCCATATCCTTCCCAACTTAAAGACTAAGACTGTCATGAAAAAGACGAAAATTGTTTGTACTATCGGCCCGAAAACCGAATCTGAAGAGATGCTGACCAAAATGCTGGACGCCGGCATGAACGTGATGCGTCTGAACTTCTCCCACGGTGATTATGCAGAACACGGTCAGCGTATCCAGAACTTGCGCAACGTAATGAGCAAGACCGGTAAAAAAGCCGCGATCCTGCTGGATACCAAAGGTCCAGAAATCCGTACCATCAAACTGGAAGGCGGTAACGACGTCTCTCTGAAAGCGGGCCAGACCTTCACCTTCACCACCGACAAAACTGTTGTCGGCAACAGCGAAATCGTTGCAGTGACCTACGAAGGCTTCACCAGCGATCTGTCCGTCGGTAACACCGTGCTGGTAGACGATGGTCTGATCGGTATGGAAGTCACCGCGATCGAAGGTAACAAGGTTATCTGTAAAGTGCTGAACAACGGCGACCTGGGCGAAAACAAAGGCGTTAACCTGCCGGGCGTTTCCATCGCGCTGCCAGCACTGGCTGAAAAAGACAAACAGGACCTGATTTTCGGTTGCGAGCAAGGCGTTGACTTCGTTGCTGCCTCCTTCATCCGTAAGCGCTCCGACGTGGTTGAAATTCGTGAGCACCTGAAAGCCCACGGCGGCGAGAAGATCCAGATCATCTCCAAAATTGAAAACCAGGAAGGCCTGAACAACTTCGACGAAATCCTCGAAGCGTCTGACGGCATCATGGTTGCACGTGGCGACCTGGGCGTAGAAATCCCGGTCGAAGAAGTGATCTTCGCGCAGAAGATGATGATCGAGAAATGCGTGCGCGCGCGTAAAGTGGTTATCACCGCAACGCAGATGCTGGACTCCATGATCAAAAACCCACGCCCAACCCGCGCAGAAGCAGGCGACGTGGCAAACGCCATCCTCGACGGTACTGATGCCGTTATGCTGTCCGGCGAATCCGCGAAAGGTAAATATCCGCTGGAAGCGGTGTCCATCATGGCCACCATCTGCGAACGTACCGACCGCGTAATGAAAAGCCGTCTGGACTACAACAACGACAGCCGCAAGCTGCGCATCACCGAAGCAGTATGCCGCGGTGCAGTAGAAACGGCTGAGAAACTGGAAGCGCCACTGATCGTGGTTGCCACCCAGGGCGGTAAATCTGCTCGCGCGGTGCGTAAATACTTCCCGGATGCGACTATCCTGGCGCTGACCACTAACGAAACCACTGCCCGTCAGCTGGTGCTGAGCAAAGGCGTGATCCCTCACCTGGTGAAAGAGATCGCGTCTACGGATGATTTCTACCGTCTGGGTAAAGAAGTGGCACTGGAGCTGGTTGATCGTGGTCTGGCACAGAAAGGTGACGTTGTGGTCATGGTTTCTGGTGCGCTGGTACCAAGCGGCACCACCAATACCGCATCTGTTCACGTGCTGTAATAATTCCCGAACGAATTAATTTTGATAAAAAGCGCCCGCCGGGCGCTTTTTTTATTCCTCGCATTAGCCAAAGTCATTCAAATTGCAAATCGGGTTTTTCTATTTAATTGCGAATTATCTAAGATGAATCCGATGATAAATGCCTTTTTTTACTTAGATTTTTGCCCAAAAAGGGCTGATTCGATGCTTCTTTGAGCGAACGATCAAAAATAGGTGTATTCCCATCAAAAAAATATTCTCAACCCAAAAAACTTTGTGTAATACTTGTAACGCTACATGGAGATTAACTCAATCTAGAGGGTATTAATAATGAATCGTACTAAACTGGTACTGGGCGCGGTAATCCTGGGTTCTACTCTGCTGGCTGGTTGCTCCAGCAACGCTAAAATCGATCAGCTGTCTTCTGACGTTCAGACTCTGAACGCTAAAGTTGACCAGCTGAGCAACGACGTGAACGCAATGCGTTCCGACGTTCAGGCTGCTAAAGACGACGCAGCTCGCGCTAACCAGCGTCTGGACAACCAGGCTACTAAATACCGTAAGTAATAGTACCTGTTAATAAAATGGCGCACATTGTGCGCCATTTTTTTTGTCTGCGTCAAACCACTACTGCGTCACCTTCTCCCCTTCATCTTCCGCTACCGCTGCGGACACCCGACTGTTCTGCACCGACAACACGCTATTGCTGGCTGACGGGCCGCTACCGACCGACACGATAACCGGGATCCCGGCACGGCGTGACAGGGCTTTATCAATCAGCGCCTTGTCGCTTCCCGTTTGAGAAACAAAGGTCGCAAAGTCTGCGGAATGGGTAATGGGCGAGACCTGTGGGTTTTCTCCCTCAGCCTGCGCCAGCGGGCGGTGGACTTCAATATAGCGTTTACCATCCGGCTCCACAGAGAACTTAACGGGTTCATTGATGATCTGTACCCGCGTACCCACCCGCACCTGTTCGAACAGGGCTTTAATGTCTGGGGCATTCATCCGCATACAGCCGGAGCTGACCCGCAGGCCGACGCTGTCCGGTGCGCTGGTGCCGTGGATGAGATATTCCCCATTGCCCACGCCTAAACGCAGTGCGAAGCGTCCCAGAGGGTTATTGGGCCCGGCAGGCACCACCGGAGGTAATTTAATTCCCTGCTCCAGAGAGCGTGCTCTGATGCCCGGCGTAGGTGTCCAGGTGGGATTCGGGATTTTCTGGCTCACGCGCGTGGTCGTGACCGGCGTTTCCAGCCCCAGCTGTCCGATGCCGAGCGGGAAGACCTGAACGATGTTTTCTCCCGGCGGGAAGTAGTAAAGCCGAAGCTCTGCGAGGTTCACCACAATGCCCTCGCGCGGCGTGTCCGGCAGCAGCATCTGCGAAGGGATGGTAATCACGGTTCCCGGCGCAGGGTTTACCGGCGCAATGGTATTGTTCGTTTCCAGGATCACCTGCGCCGCCGTATTAAACCGGCGGGCGATGGTCTGCAGCTTATTATCCCCTTCCTGTATCGTGTAGGTTTGATTTTGCCCAATCAGGCGACTGCCTGCGGGCGGCAACGGATAGTCCATCGCGCGGGCCGAATTAAGGGCGCCGAGCGAACTGAGGAGTAATAGAGTTATTAGAGACGCGCGCTTCATGCTGAGATTCCTTATTCACTGACAGAACGCCAGAAAGCTGAAAAACCAGCGAGGCGGGAACCACCTCGCGAAACAGAATGAATGCTGTTCTGTAAGTCTAGCTAAGGATTGCAGCTTTGGCGCGGATGGCGCGAATCATCGCTTCCAGTCCCTGGGAACGAGACGGGGTGAGGTGTTGGGTCAGAGCCATTTTTTCAAACCACGGGCGGACATCAAACGCGACAATATCCTGCGCCGACATCCGGTGATAAAGAATAAAGACGACCGCAATAAGCCCTTTTACAATGGCCGCATCGCTGTCGCCGTGCAGTTCGACAGTGCCGTCATCCGACTGCGCCATCACAATCCACACCTGGCTCTGACAGCCCTGAATAGTGTTCTCCGGGGTATGCGCCTCTTCGCTGAGCGGCGGCAAGCGCTGTCCCAGCTCAATGATATAGAGATACTTCTCTTCCCAGTTTGCGCAACGCGAGAAGTTACGCAGCAGTTTATCTTTGTCCGGCAGTTCCGCCATCTTTCGCCTCTCCGTTAGCCCAGCAGCTGATGAATGCGCTTAAGCCCCGCCACCAGCCTGTCGACCTCTTCCGTTGTGTTGTACATCACCAGCGACGCGCGGCACATTGCCGGTACCTGGTAAAACGCCATCAGCGGCATGGCGCAGTGGTGCCCGGTACGGACCGCCACGCCGTAGTTATCGAGGAAACTGCCCACGTCATAGGCGTGATGTTTCCCGAGATTGAACGCGATCACCCCTTGCCGGTCGGCAGGCCCGTAGAGGGTCAGATCCGGCACGCTGGCAAGCTCCTCAAGCGCATAGTGCATCAGCAGCTGTTCGTATTCCTGAATGCTATCAAGGCCGATTGAGGAGACATAAGAAATCGCCGCCCCTAAACCGATAATCCCACCGGTGTTGGGCGTGCCCGCCTCAAAACGCCACGGCGCGCGCGCATAGGTGGTGCCTTCCGTCAGGCTGACGGTGGCGATCATCGACCCGCCCCCTTCCCACGGCGGCATCGCCTGCAGGATATCTTCTTTCACATACAGCACGCCAATCCCGGTCGGCCCGTAGAGCTTGTGGCCTGAAAAGACGTAGAAATCGCAGTACAGCGCCTGGACGTCAACCGCGTGATGCATCACCGCCTGGGCACCGTCAATCAGCACCTTTGCACCTGCCTGATGGGCCTTTTCGACGATATCTGCCACCGGGTTTTCTGTCCCCAGCACGTTGGAGACCTGGGTGACCGCCACCAGCCGCGTTTTATCGTCAAGCAATGCGTCTAGCTGCTCGAGCTGCAGCGTCCCGTCGGCATTTAACGGGATCACCCGCAGTTGCGCACCCACGCGCTCGCAGAGCATCTGCCACGGCACGATATTGGCGTGGTGCTCCATCTGGGTGATGATGATGTTATCGCCCGCGTGAACCTGAGCATTGCCCCAGCTGTTAGCGACAAGGTTAATCCCTTCGGTGGTCCCGCGAACAAAGACCAGTTCTTCCGGCGAGCGGGCGTTAAGGAAGGCGGCCAGCTGCGTGCGCACGTTTTCCATCCGCTGGGTCGCCTCGGCGCTCAGGGTATGAATACCGCGATGCACGGCGGCATAGCCGTGGCGATAAAACTCGGCTTCGGCATCCACCACCTGATTCGGCTTCTGCGCGCTGGCCGCGCTGTCCAGATAGGCCAGCGGCAGACCGTTTACTTCACGGGTCAGAACCGGGAAATCTGCCCGTACTTTCTCGACGGGAAAACTCATGCTTCGCCTCCAGGCAGGCGCTGACCGATCCGATCCAGCACCTGCAGTTTTAACTGACCATCGTGCAGCGCTTCCGTCAGTTCGGCGGCAAACGCGTAGATAATCATTTTCTGCGCCGCCTGCTGGTCGATGCCGCGCGAGCGCAGGTAGAACATCTGCTCGTCGTCGATTCGCCCGACCGTCGCACCGTGGCTGCATTTGACGTCGTCGGCGTAGATCTCCAGCTGTGGTTTAGTGTCCACTTCCGCAAGGCGGCCTAACAGCAGATTATTGTTGGTCATCTGCCCGTCGGTTTTAATGGCGTGCTGCGCCACGTTAATCAGTCCGTTAAACACCGCGCGGCCTTTATCACTGACGATGGTTTTGTGCAGCTGGCGGCTGTTGCAGTAGCCTTTGTTGTGCTCCAGCCAGGTGCGCGTGTCGCACACTTCCGATTTAACCGGCATCGCCAGGCTGTTGATGCGCAGCGTGGTGTTTTCACCGTTAAGCTGCGTGCTGGTGTTGTGGCGCAGCACCGCCCCGCCGAGCAGGAAGCTGTGGCTGTACGCTGCGGCATCCTGACCCAGGACAATGTCGTTATGGGCAAAGTGGTGGCTCTGCGCATTCTCAAACGCCAGCTTGACATGATGAAGCTGCGCATTCGCGGCAACATTCATCGTCAGACGCGATCCGGTAAAGTGACGCGTCTCATTGAGGCTGACGTAATGTTCAATGACCGTGGCCTCCGCCCCCTCCGCCAGCTCCAGATGGTGGCGATAGTGCGCGGTATTGATTTCATCGCCGTTCAGCCCCTGAGTGATGTGCATCAGCAGCAGCGGTTTTGCCGGACGCTGGTTACGCTTCACGCGGATGTGCGTCACGCTGCGGGCCAGACTCTCGGTCAGGTGCAGGAAGACCTCAGGCTGAACCGGGGCGCTCAGGCGCTGGCGATCGTCGTTTATCTCAATCTCAAAGCCGCTCTCCTGAGCCGTCTCGCTTAGTTCCGGACGGAACTGACCGTCGACGAACACCAGGCGCAGGGCATCGACACCCAAGGCCAGCGCGTCGCGCTGTACTGGGGTGAGATCCGCCTGGCGGGTCACAAACTCGGCGTTCAGAAGGCCATCAAGCGGGGTGTATTTCCAGTTCTCATGCTTACGCGTCGGCAACCCGAGACGCAGCATTTGCTGAAGATGCTGCTGCGCCTGCTCGGAGCGCGTGCCCTCCTGGATCTCAAACAGCCGGTGCCACTGCTGGAGCGCATTACTGCTGTTCGGTAAGCCAGCCATAACCCTGCTCCTCCAGTTGTTTAACCAGCGTGAAATCACCGGATTTCACAATACGCCCCTGGTAAAGCACGTGGACGTAATCCGGCTTGATGTAGTCCAGAATGCGCTGGTAGTGGGTGACGATAATAAACGAACGCTTGCCGTCGCGCAGGGAGTTCACCCCGTCAGCGACAATCTTCAGGGCGTCGATATCCAGACCGGAGTCAGTCTCATCCAGAATGCACAGCTCGGGCTCCAGCACCGCCATCTGCAGAATATCGTTACGCTTTTTCTCACCGCCGGAAAAACCAACGTTCACCGAGCGGGTCAGCAGATCTTCCGGCATTTTCAGCAGCCTGATCTTCTCTTCCATCAGATCCTGGAAGTCGAAGCGGTCCAGCGCCTCCAGCCCGCGATACTTGCGCACCGCATTCAGCGCCGTCTGCAGGAAGAACTGGTTGCTGACGCCCGGAATTTCGACCGGGTACTGGAAGGCCATAAAGATGCCCTCGCCCGCACGGTCTTCCGGCGACATCTCCAGCAGATCTTTGCCGTTAAACTCGACCGATCCGTGGGTCACCTCATAATCTTCGCGCCCCGCCAGCGTCGCAGAAAGCGTACTTTTCCCGGAACCGTTCGGCCCCATGATGGCGTGGACTTCCCCCGGCTTGACGTCAAAATTGAGGCCACGCAGGATGGCTTTGTCTTCTACGCTGACCTGCAAATCTTTAATACTTAACATGTGCTTTCCTTAACCGACGCTGTGTTCAAGACTAATGGCGAGGAGTTTCTGGGCTTCAACGGCAAATTCCAGCGGCAGTTCAGAGAACACATCCTTACAGAAGCCGTTAACGATCATCGAGATGGCGTCTTCTTCGCTGATCCCGCGCTGCAGGCAGTAGAAGAGCTGATCTTCCCCTATCCGTGACGTGGTCGCCTCGTGCTCCAACTGGGCCGTGTTATTACGGCATTCGACGTACGGGAAGGTATGCGCCCCGCAATCTGCGCCAATCAGCATCGAGTCACACTGGGTGAAGTTTCGCGCATTGGTGGCCGTCGGCATGATTTTCACCAGCCCGCGATAGCTGTTCTGGCTGTGACCGGCGGAGATGCCTTTCGAGATAATGGTCGATTTGGTGTTTTTACCAATGTGGATCATCTTGGTGCCGGTATCGGCCTGCTGATGGCCGCTGGTCAGCGCCACCGAGTAAAACTCGCCGATGGAGTTATCCCCGCGCAGAATGCAGCTCGGGTATTTCCAGGTGATGGCCGAGCCGGTTTCGGACTGGGTCCACGACATCTTGCTGTTTTCGCCTTCACAGAGCGCGCGCTTGGTGACGAAATTCAGAATACCGCCGGTATTGCCGTCGCCCGGGAACCAGTTTTGCACCGTGGAGTATTTCACCTCGGCATCTTTGTGGATGATGACCTCCACCACCGCCGCGTGCAGCTGGTAGCTGTCGCGAACCGGGGCGGAACACCCTTCTATATAGCTGACGTAGCTGCCTTCATCTGCGACCAGAATCGTGCGTTCGAACTGGCCGGTTTTTTCGGCATTGATGCGGAAATAGGTGGAAAGCTCCATCGGACAGCGCACGCCTTTCGGCACATAGATAAAGGTGCCGTCCGAGGCTACCGCCGCGTTGAGCGCCGCAAAGAAGTTGTCGTTAGAGGGCACCACAGTCCCAATGTACTTTTTCACCAGCTCCGAATGATCGTGAATCGCTTCGCCGAAGGAGCAGAAAATGATCCCCTGCTCTGCCAGCTTCTCTCGGTAGGTGGTTGCCACCGAGACGGAGTCGAAAATGGCGTCCACCGCCACCTCTTTCCCTTCGCGCACAGGCACGCCCAGCTGATTAAAGGCTTCTTCCACCTCTTTGCTGAGGAAGCTGTTCTCCGCGCCGGTTTGCTGCACCGCGCCGGGCTGCGAGGCGCAGGTGTCGTCACAGCTGCCGCAGGACGGCGCGGAGTAGTAGCTGTAATCCTGATAGTTCAGCTTGTCATAATGCGCTTTCAGCCAGTGCGGCTCTTCCATTTCCAGCCAGGCACGGAAGGCGCTCAGGCGAAACTCCAGCATCCACTCCGGCTCGTTACGTTTCGCCGAGATCGCCCGCACGACATCTTCATTGATGCCTTTTGCCAGCTCATCGGTCTGCAGCTGGGTGAAGAACCCCTCTTTATAGTTGAGGTGCCCACCGCTCCAGGTATTTACTTCACTCGTTGCTTCAGTATTACGAGACATAGTTCCGCCTATACCCCAAAGCTTTCGCCGCAGCCGCATTCGTTCTGGGCTTTCGGGTTATGAAATTTGAATAACTGGTTTAAGCCTTCGCGGACGTAGTCCACTTCGGTGCCGTCGATAAACGGCATGGCCTGCAGCGCGACGTACAGTTTCGCGCCGTCGGTCTCGAATACCAGGTCATCTTTCTCGGGTTCGGTGACGGTATCGAGCACGTAGCCAAAACCTGCGCAACCGGTCTGTTTGACGCCTAAACGCACGCCGAGGATCTCGGGCTTTTTCGCCACCAGCTCGTGAATATGTGCCGCCGCCGCTGGCGTGAGCGTTAACCCGCGCCAGGCAAAATCGGCTGGATTAAAGGTTTCTGAATGCAGTTCCATAGGTCCACCTCATCTGATAAGCCATCAGGGCATAACACCATGTTAGTGATAACGATTATCACTTCAACCCTCTGTCAGCAGGGGCATTCGGCTAAACCGCCCTTTTTGCCTACTTTTATTAAGCATAGACCCTGTGGCAGGATGCTGGCAGGATGGATTTAATTGTTCAATGCATTGATTAATAATGCATTTCGTTGTGGCATTTTTGACGGAGAGGAGAAAAGTAAAATATGCATCGGAAATGCCTATTTTTGAGATAGCTACTTTGATTGCCGCAAACTCAATTTAACAGATGCGATTTGGCACGCTGTAGAAGGCCTACGCTTCAGTTGCGCAGCAGGAAAGCGCTTCTCAGCAATAGACAGCCTGATAATGCGAGTCTTTTTCTGAAAATCATTCACTCACTCTGGATCACATTATTAATCGCTGTAGCATTAACCATACACTTTTAATGGAAATAAGGTGGCATATGCCATTACAGGGAAAGATGATTCTGAACGGTGCAGATTACGCGCCTTTCGATCTGTATGGGGTAGGCGTGTTCATGGCGCACTCCGGGTTGGGGGCCAACAGAAACAATGCCAGTTGCGGACATGTCGCCAATACTGGCCCTATTCCCCCAGGGAAATACTGGATTGTAGATCGCAGGGAGGGTAACTGGTTTTCACAAAAAAAAAGAGGAGATTCACGATGAAGCTAACAGATTTATTGGCCGAAATGCTTTTGGTAAATCTGACTGGTTTGCTTTGTGGCGTGATGACTGGGGCATAGATGACGACACATGGATAGAAAGTGTAAAGCGTGGAAATTTCCGACTACACCCCGGCACAGTTTCAAAAGGATGCATAACTATCGCCAACATGTCTGATTTTGCGATGATTCATAACGCGCTAATGAATACATCGCTTATTCAGGTTCCATGCATGCGGTCACTCATGGCGCGAGGCTGGGTGGAGGTAGTAGCGGGTGGCTACATTAAAAAACCTTGCTCGTAGGGCAAGTAAAATTATTTACTTTCTCATTTTATTACTCGCTCTTGGTCATATGCTACCAGGCCCGGAGTTATATATTAACTATGATGTAGCCAGAACAACAGCAATCATTATCGCCGGAAATGAAAATGCAGAATCAATGTATGATGCCTATTCACTTATTGACTGGTTTACAATGCTAATTATCGCTACCCCTCTCTATATTTTAACAATGAAGTTAATCAAAAATTAAGGAGACAATAAAATGCCTATACCTCCCTATATGTGGCTTAAAGACGATGGCGGTGCAGATATCAAAGGATCTGTTGATGTACAAGATCGTGAAGGTAGTATTGAAATTATCGGTCTGAGCCACGGTATAAATATACCCGTTGACAGCGCAAACGGTAAAATCACCGGCACCCGCCAGCACTCATCCATGATGATCGAGAAAGAAGTTGATAGCTCTACGCCATATCTTTACAAGGCTGCAGCAACTGGGCAGACGCTGAAAAGCGCAGAAATAAGGTTTTATCACATCAATGATGCAGGTCAGGAGGTTTGCTACTACACCGTTCTTATGGAGAATGTGAAATTAACTGGAGTCCACTGTAGCGTCCCGAATATTAAGCTGGCGGGGAACGATAAAATGAATCACATAGAAAGTGTCAGCATTCAATATGAAAAAATCACCTGGAGAATTCTTGACGGTAATATTCAATTTTCAGATGCATGGAATGAGCGCCATACTCGCTGAGTATTAATAAGGGGACACCGTCCCCTGTTGAACAAGTTGCCGACAGCAAAGCCCCCAGAAAAAAGCAGATGCCGTTTAAAATTAACCGGGTAAATCTCCTCCTCAGGAATAATGCTTATTCTTAAGATAGCTTTTTGCAAGGAAAGTGACAAAGACAAAAAAAGGCCCTTAAGGCCTCTTACACTCAGTGATGAAATGAGACAGCAAACCCCTGCTCACGCCAGTGGTCAAGCTGTTCCTGCTGGCGAGGCGTTGGGGATTTCCCGGTCCAGACAAAGATTTTTTGCCCCGGGAAGAGTTCAGGACGCGGCGAGTCAATGGGCTCTGCCAGCACGTCAATGTGCCAGCCCTTTTGCGACAGGCGCGCGGCTTCCAGCCACAGGTGGGTGCGGTCATCACACTCCCAGCCAATCAGGAGCGCGTCTTTGCCGGCTTTTTTGCGGGACTCCGCCAGGCTTGCAATCGCAAATTCGATCAGTACGCCGTCAAACAGGCTCGCCATGTGACGCACGGTATTTTGATCCTGGTTCATACGCTGACGAACCGGAGAGATAATATTGTCAATCAGCGCATCCATCGCGTGATCGCGGCGGAATTCACCTATTTTGGCCCGCAGCTTTGCAGGACTGGCGTAACGCAGAACGGTCATCATCTCTTCCTGGAATGAGACCCAGTTGCCCTGCGTCAGCACTTCCTTGTTTTCCAGCAAGGCTTTAACTTTTCCGACCGAAACGCCGCTTTTCATCAGGCGTTTGATCTCTTCAATGCGCAGGATATCTTCATCGTCAAACTGACGATGACCCCCTTCACTGCGCTGCGGCTTCAATAATCCATAACGGCGCTGCCAGGCACGCAGCGTAACGGGGTTGATACCGCATCGTTCGGCCACTTCGCCGATACTATAATAGGCCATTAACTCCCTCACGCTCAGAACTTCCATACCTAACTGCACCAACCTTATCAGATTGTACACATCATTTGTATAACTAAGACCGCATTTTGAACGGGTGAACGGGGTTCTTTTCCATCCACCTGTTAAAACATTGTTGTATAAAATTTGCCGTTCGTACAGTTAAGTCTGCCGGATTGTGTACAGCTTTATCCGAAGTCGAACTTTTTCTCCGGCCACGCAATCGCGGGAATACCCCCGTGTCTTGGGCTGGCAAAAAGATGTCCCTGGAACTGGGAAATCCCCGCGGACTCCAGCCACATCCACTCTTCCGCCCTCTCTACCCCCACCGCGCAGAACTGGATCTCAAGCGAGGAACAGCATTTGATAATCGCCTGAATAATGGCCTGACGAGGGCCACTTTTATGCACGTTCGCGACCAGATCGCGATTAATCTTAATTCTGTCCGGCTGGAACTGGGCCAGCAGCTGCAGCCCGGCAAAACCGGCACCAAAGTGATCGATCGTCACGCTGATACCCGCACTTTTTAGCTGCCTGACCGAATCCGTGAATTCATCAAAACGAGATATAGCTTCGCTCTCGGTAAACTCCACCACGATTTGCTCGGGCACAAACCCATTAGCTTCAATCGCGGTGAGCAGAAAATCCACGGCGTTGGGAATGTTGACCAGCGTCATGGGCAGCAGGTTCAGGGATAACGTCTGGTCCTGTAGCCCCAGCGCGCTGGCCATAGAAAGTGCCACCTGCTTGCTTTGCAAATCAGACGTGTACACTTCGTCACGCGGGCGGCTGGCGAAATAGGCCCCCGGCGAGTCACCGTCAGGAGTGCGCAGAAGCGCCTCCCAGGAGACAACCTGCTGCATAAACGGATCGACTATCGGCTGGAACGCAAAGCTGCAATCCGCCCCTTTCGCGACCACCTCAGGCTGCGCGGACAGGCGCGTTTCTTCGCGAACGAATTCCCAGGAATCCGCAGGCGGCAGTTCAAAATAGTTCGCTTTTTCCGTGGCCTCAACAAAGGTGCGGAAAAACTGCAGCGGGCGGTCGTTATAGGTCAACTGGTAGCGTGTCGTCCCCTTATTGAGCACCTGCTGCAGCACCTCGTCCCTGTCGAAGTGGCGCAAGTCAAAAAGCTCCATGCCCACGTTGCCAAAACGCCGGACAGGGCCGTGATCGCGCATTAACTCGACCACGTTATGGTGGCGCGGGTCGTTGCAGATCTGCTCATAGATAGCAGAAACCTGCTCCACCGGCCCTTCAAGCAATTGAAAAAAGTGTGTGCCGTTAAACAGCAAGATCCCCGTGACATTGGATTGCCGATTTTTACGATTTGCAGCAGCGACCATTGATTCCAGCGCTTTTACCGGAACGTCCTCGCAGATATGACTGCGGTAAATGATGGTTGTGAGCATGCTTTTCCTGGGGTTAGGGTTTTGGCCACAGTAGACGTGGGTAATTTTCACTTATAGCACATTAATTGCCTGACAAATAATTTACATCTCAATCATTTACGGCAGTTGATGGGACCGTTCTTCTCGATTGTATAACTTACCAGCGCCCGACCTTTTTGTACAATATATCCTGTCACATTACCGATTCATGACAAGTCAGTAACACAATGAAAATAAAGTAATTTATAAAATATATCATAAAAACATTAAAAATCTGTACATTTTATATGTACAGATTTAGGAATTGTGTATACCTTAATTGTAACGTTAGTGATTACAAAATTTTACAGGAGCGAAACATGCAGCAGAAAGGTTACGCCACAGATTCCGCAGCAGCAATCGCACAGTACTTCGAAAAAGCCGCGCTCCCTACCCAACAGGAGACGCTGGGCCAGGTGGTTGTAGAAATTCTCAGCGACGGGCGAAACCTAAATCGCAAATCGCTCTGTACCAAACTGCTCAGCCGCCTCGAAAAGGCCGATGGCCCGGAAGAGGAAGAGCATTACCACATGCTGCTTGGTCTGCTCTTCGAACGGTAACGTGATGAATAGCAGTGACGCAGACCGACTGATCGACACGCTTATCGGTGAAGCCGTTCTTTCTCTTCTGAAAGAGCGGGGGCCAGTGACAACCGAAGGATTGCTGCAGCGTCTGCGGGTTATGAAAGAGCATGAAAAGGATCCCCGGCGGCGGGAGACACTTGCGGTGGTGATTGCCGATATCGGCTCAAACAGCATCGCCTTTACACGTCGCAGAACCGCGCAAGGACGAACGAACAGAGAGGGACCTCTCAACGATAACCGAGACAATGTAGTGCCGTTATTTGGAAGTGGAAAACCGTCCGACCCCAAAAAAATACATTGACTGCAATTTAACAGCTACGGTGAGAACAAATGAGACAAAATATTCAGCTTCAACCCGAATACCATTCTGCTTTTTTAGACAGTGCGCTGTCGGAATATTTCCGTCACGCAGGCGATCGTTTTGCTGAAGAGTCCGCTGTTTTTTCTACTGCAGTACGCTGTGTTCTGGCCTCCGAAGGTCATCTGTCCAATAAAGCGATCATCCTCTGGCTCATTCAGACGCTGGAAGCCACTAACGATGTGGTTCAGGCGGATGTGATTCGTAAGACGCTGGAAATCGTGGTGGGTTACACGATGGACGATCTCTAAGCTCCTGCTCGCTACGCCCCTAACGTGTCATCGTCAAAACTGACGATCGGCCTGACGATGACACGCGTCTTTCCCGCTTAACACCCTGTAAAACCAGCAAAGCCAACCTGGCACGGTTCCTGCTTAACACCGTTTACGGGACTGGGTTTTCCAGTCAACTTTGCTTCATTTCTTAACAGGTCTGTTATTGATGAAAAAGATCGCCAGCGTCTGCCCCTACTGCGGTGCAGGCTGTAAATTAAACCTTGTCGTTGAAAATAACCGTATCATCCGTGCCGAAGCGGCAGAGGGCGTCACAAACCAGGGCACCCTGTGTCTGAAAGGCTTTTACGGCTGGGACTTCCTTAACGATACCCGTCTGCTCACCCCGCGCCTCACTCAGCCGATGATCCGCTACCACAAAGGCGAGGCTTTCACCCCCGTTACCTGGGAAGAGGCAATCCGCTACACCGCCCACAGGCTCAGCAGCATTAAAGCGCAGCACGGGCCGCGGTCGATCATGACCACCGGCTCCTCCCGCGGAACCGGCAATGAAACAAACTATGTGATGCAAAAATTTGCCCGCGCGGTGCTGAACACCAACAACGTGGACTGCTGCGCACGCGTCTGTCATGGCCCTTCCGTGGCCGGTTTACAGGAAACGCTCGGCAACGGCGCCATGAGCAACTCTATCAACGATATTGAAAACTCAAAATGTCTGCTGGTGTTTGGCTATAACTGCGCGGACTCCCACCCTATCGTCGCCCGGCGCGTGCTGAAAGCGCGTGAAAACGGCGCGAAAATTATCGTCTGCGATCCGCGGCGCATCGAAACGGCGCGCATCGCCGACCAACATCTGCAGCTGAAAAACGGCAGCAACATGGCGCTGGTGAACGCCTTCGGCTACGTGCTGCTGGAAGAGGAGTTGTACGACAAAAGCTACGTGGCGCGCTTTACGGAGGGGCTTGAGGCCTACCGCCAGACGGTGAAAGACTATGCGCCGGAGAAGGTCGAGCATCTTACCGGCATTCCCGCCCGCGACGTTCGCCAGGCGATGCGCACCTTCGCGGCAGCCCCTTCCGCCACCGTGATGTGGGGTATGGGCGTGACCCAGTTTGGTCAGGCAGTGGATGTGGTCAGAGGGCTTTCCAGCCTGGCGCTGCTGACCGGTAATCTCGGTCGCCCTGCCGTCGGCGTCGGGCCGGTACGCGGTCAAAATAACGTCCAGGGTGCCTGCGACATGGGCGTGCTGCCGAATATGTTCCCCGGCTATCAGGATGTGACCGATCCGGCGGTCAGGCAGAAGTTCGCCGACGCCTGGGGGATTGACGTCAATAAAATGGACGATCGCGTCGGGACGCGCATTACCGAGGTGCCTCATCTGGCGCTGGAAGGCAAGGTCAAGGCCTACTACATCATGGGGGAAGATCCGCTTCAGACCGAGGCCGACCTCGGTCTCGTTCGCAGCGGTTTTGAGGCGCTCGACTTTGTTGTGGTTCAGGACATCTTTATGACCAAAACGGCAGAAGTGGCGGACGTTCTGCTCCCTGCCACCTCCTGGGGTGAACACGGCGGCGTCTTTACCTGTGCCGATCGCGGGTTCCAGCGTTTTGGCAAAGCCATCGAGGCCAGCGGCAACGTGAAGCGCGACTGGGAGATCATCAGCCTGCTCGCCACCGAGATGGGCTACCCGATGCATTATGACTCCAACCAGCAGATCTGGGATGAGATGCGCGAGCTGTGCCCGCTCTTCTTCGGCGTGACGTATGAAAAAATGGGCGAGATGGGCCACGTGCAGTGGCCGTGCCCGACGCTGGATCATCCGGGCACGCCTTACCTGTACAAAGACAATCAGTTCGATACCCCAACCGGTAAAGGACAGCTCTTTGCCGCACCGTGGCGCGCGCCGGCGGAAACCCCGGATGAAGATTTCCCGCTGGTGCTGTGTACGGTACGCGAGGTGGGACACTACTCCTGCCGCTCGATGACCGGGAACTGCGCTGCGCTGCAGAGCCTGGCCGACGAGCCGGGCCGGGTGCAAATGCACCCTGCCGATGCGGAAAAACTGGGCATCAAGGAGGGTCAACTGGTCTGGGTACGTTCACGTCGCGGCAAAGTGATTACCCGCGCCAGCATCAGCGAGCGTATCAACAAGGGAGCGGTTTATATGACCTATCAGTGGTGGATTGGCGCCTGCAACGAGCTGACCCAGGATAATCTCGATCCCATCTCCAAAACGCCGGAAACGAAGTACTGCGCGGTGCAGCTGGAGGCGATTGAGGACCAGCGCTGGGCGGAGGATTTTGCAGCGTCGGCGTATCAGTCCATGAAGTCGCGGCTGATTAGTGCGGTGAATGTCTGAAGAAATGTCGGGTGGCGTCACTGCCACCCGGCAACTAAACGACTACAGTCCCACGGTCTTTTCCGCTCATCCGTCGAAACCGATCAGATGGTCACGCAATTTGTTCGGGTAGGCATTTTTTTCGACCATCCTGTGAATGAGCGCCATAAGCTCATAATCACTGCGCAGATCGAATTTTTGCATCAGCAAATACTTATGCGTGAATATCGTTTTATCACTCGTCCTGAGTACATCAGCAATCTGCCCTACCGAGAATCCTCTGTAAAAATTCACCGTGACGCGGATCTGCTGCGGCGAAAGTATTTTATGCTGGCACTCGAAACAGCCGTTATGCTGCCAGCGATATCCCGGCAGTTGCGTACGGTACCATGCAATAAAGAGCATCTCGCTAACCTGACCAAGCGGGGCGCGGCGGGAGATAAAAATGATATCCTGAAAACAGGATGTAAAAGCGGAAAAACGCCGCTCATCGTCCACCAGCCCAATCACAATCCCTTTTTTTCGCGCTTTCAATTCAGGAACACAGGTCAGCGTTTCCCCGGGGCATAGAGCGAGAATAATAATATCCGCGGCACTGACGCTGTCATAAGTAAGCTCAGTGTCAAAATGAATGTGATGCCTGAAATTATGCAGGAAGAAATCCACAAGAAAATATTGCAGGCCATTTTTAAAAAAAGAATCCGGTTCTTTAATCAGGATATTCAACATATCAATTACCAACATCTGCATATCAATAAGGACAACCAACGCGCGTGCCGATCAGTTGTATTGCATCGTCATGACCACGACGGCACTGATGCTCCCCGGCGTCGCACCGCCGGTGACAGATTTGACTGATGCCTGCATGACCATCGTCGCGGTTCTGTCTGACGCAATAGTCTGCGTAATGCTTGTCCCTGTGCCCTTTAACGCACCGGTTGCGGCCTCGCTCATCGCAATCGCGACGTTCGTGGCCGAACCGCTGTTCATGTAGTAACTCGCCCCCGAGACGGGATCGGGGTTGCCGGTAAAGGAGACCGTAACGCTGCGCGTGCCTGCCGGACACTGGGTAAACGGCAGGCTAAAAAACACAGGATCGGATGTCGACCCCGGCGTGGCCATATTGGATGCCTGAATATTGCCGAGATTAACATCCAGATTGTTATTTCCCCCATTGAATACGCAGGGAGAGGCAATAATCTTGCCGGTGACGCTGACGTTAACGCTATCCGCTGCAATAACATTGCCGCTTATTACTGCCGCGATGAACGCTGCCGTGCGCATTATATTCATCGTCATCCCCTTTACTGGTAGGTCAAATTTAAGGTTGCTGACGCATTTGCGGTGCCGGGTTCTACCGTCGTTTGCGTCTGGTAATAACGCGCCGTTAATGGGAACGCTTCCTGCCCCCCTGCCGCAAGCTTCAGCGGCAAACGCGCATTGAGGGTGAGAGGTGTACCGTTATAGAGCAACTGAACGCCAACCCCTTTCGCCGTGCCGGTATTACCCTGCCCCGTAAGCGCGAGCACGCTGGGTGTTGCAACGTCAGGATTCTGAATGCCGCTGAGTGATACGTTGACGTTAGCCCCCGCATCGCAGTTAAGCCCGAGATTTTGCGTATTTTGAGCGCCAGCCGGTGTGGTGCCTATCGTTGAGCCAAAAAGCGCGGCAGAAATATCGCCTATCGGAAATGTCAGTTGCGGTGTTGTAATATTGCAGGCCAGTACATTAATGGTTCCGCCCAGCAGGCTGGTCGTCAGGCCATCACGGTAAACGCCGTCACTGCCCTGCAGCATCACTACCCCCAGCACGCCCGGCGTCAGCGATCCCGACGAGACCGGTCCGGTAACGATAAGTTCTATTTTACCGCCCCACCATTCGACATAACTTGCCTGCGCATTATAGGAAAAGGTATTGGCCGGGTTTTCAAAATAATTACCCGACGAAAAACGCACGCCTATACCGTTTACATTCGTGTCATAAACATGATTACCGTAAGCACTCGGTGTCGCATTCAAATACCGCATGCTAAAACCCAGCATTAATGGATTGGCACACCCCGTTAAATAGGAACCGGTTATTGTCGCGTTTCGCGAAAATAATACGGTTCCAACTGCCACGTCACGTTGAACCGTAATGGTGCCGATGGACAAAGTTGATTCCTGCGGCGTAATCGTCGTGCAGGTTCCTGCATGAGCACTGTTCCAGCCTGCTGCGATACACAGCAGGAATATGATGTTAATTAAGCGCATGTTAAAAAACCCTAAAGACAATTGACGGTAATTTCGGTAATTCCCCCCGCCGACGGCTGCGGGGAAAGCACGTAAGGTGCGCGGCATTGCCGTTCGCTTTCCGCTCCCCACGTGACGAAGACGGTTCCCTGAGTATCCAGGCCGGTGAGATAAGCCTGGCCTTTATCGCCAACAATAACGCTGCTGCCGTCGGCGCCCTTCAGGCTTGCCATCGCGCCAAAGGGAACAAACTGGCCGTTATGCAGTAAATTAAATAATACCCGCCGCCCCACCTTCGCCTTATAGTCGGCCAAAACGATCGCGCCACGCGTCGGCGTCACCGTCCGGGTATTAATATCCAGCTCAACATCATCCGGCAGACTTTCCGGGGCAAGGGTGATGTCATTTTTACGGTATACGGAGAGATTGCTGACCACCGTATATCCGCGGTAATCCGTTTTAACGCCCGCCTGATTGCGGATATCGACGCCGTGTGCGCCCGGCGCGCTAATCAAAACATTGGTCTCGCCCAGGGGTTGCGAAAGCGTGATCCCCTCTCTGTGAGCAAGAATCCCCCCTTGCAGGCCGTAGTTAAGGCGCTCGCTGTTTTTATCGTAGCTGTAGCCCGCCGTCGCTTCGCCGTAGGTTCCCTTATAATCACCGTTCAGATTGCCCGTGTAGCCGACGCCGTCCGACCCAAAGCCTTGCTGCACGTTCCAGTTCAGGGCGTGGTTTTCCAGTGCTACGCCGTTCAGGCCGATGTTGTGGGTGGTGCCGTTATTCTTGCTGGCGCTCACGCCATAGTTAGCCCAGGTCTGCGGCAAAAACTTCTCCAGCGGGATACTGACGTTAAAGGCCAGCAGCTGATCTTTGTCGTACCGTTTATTGTTATCATATGAACCCGCACTGCCGTTTTTACTGTAGGTCCAGGTGAGTCCGTAGCTGATGTTGTGCCAGTAGTTGTTGTAGCCCAGGCTGTATGACGCCATCGTTTTACCCGAATTCCAGTAGTCTTCACGGGCCGCGCTCAGCGTCAGCGAGCCAAGATTACCGCCCAGCGTCTGGCTCATCGTAAGTTCGGCCCGGTTTCGGCGTCGGTCCTGAAGCGCGGAGCTGTCACCGTACGAATCAAGGATCTCCTGCATACCGTAGTAACCGCTGGTCGAGTAGCGGTAACCCGCAATCGAGAAATGGGTTCCGGTCCCCACAATGTTTTTGCTGTATCGCGCACGCCAGGACTGGCCGTTGGATTTCTCACCACCCTGCGGGGTGGACCAGGCCTGGGTCATGTCCGCAGAAATAGCGCCGAAATCACCCATGTTTTTTCCAAGCCCGGTGGCGATCGACTGATATTTACTCGACTCCTGCAGCCCGCCATACAGCGTTAGCCCATACGGCAGACCATAGATCCCGGTGATTTGCCCGAAAGGTGTCTTATCGACGCTGCCGTTATAAGAACGGTATTGCCCTCCGGTTACTGAATACTTGAGCCGTCCTTCGCGCTGTAAAACCGGTAATGACGCGTACGGGAGGGTGAAATGTTGCTCACTGCCATCAGCCTCTTTAACGGTGACGTCCAGATCCCCTGCGCCGCCCGTGGGGTACATATCGGTAATCTCAAAAGCGCCTGGCGCCACGTAGGTCTGATAAATCTGATAGCCGTTCTGCCGCACCACCACCTGGGCATTGGTGCGCGCGATCCCCCGCACCACGGGTGCATAGCCTTTCAGCGAATCCGGGAGCATGTCATCATCCGAAGCCAGCTGTCCGCCTCGAAACGGCATACTGTCGAACACGTCGGCTGGCGCGGAGCTATCCCCCAGGGTGAGCTGCGCTTTGAGCGGAATAATGGCCCGCTGCGCATAGGTGTAGACGGTATCCCATTTGTCCTGACCGGTTTCATCCCGCGACCAGGTGGTGTAATTTCGCAGTCGCCACGGTCCAACGTTGAGACCCGGGCGCAGGTTGGCATATTGACTGTTGCTGTTTTTACTGCCGTTTTGTTTTGCCCGGCTGTTTGCGCCACTCAGGCTGTAATTCAACATGGCGGCGGCGATCCCTTCATCCCATAGCGCTGGCGAGACATACCCGCGTGCCGGCATATCAATGGCGGCCTGAGGAATGCTGACGATCAGTCGCTGCGCGGCAAACTGAAAATCCGTGCTGGCGTGAGGAATAGCCTGAAGGTTGACACAGGACGCGTCCTTACTGGCTAAGTCGGGAAAAAGCGCGGTTTTGACGCCCCATCTGTTGAGCTGTTCAATACCCAGACAAGGCTTAAGGCTATCGCCCTCTTCCCCACTTTTTACTGCGGTAAAATCAATATCGCTGGTCTCGATGAGTTGGTCGTCAAGGATGATGTCAACGTGGTATTTCCCTGGTGCCTGCGAACCTGATTCAAAAGCAGATAAATCAGCTTTACCCGTGCCCGGGTTGTCCAGTTCAACCAGCTCGGCGTTGAACGAATCACGGGCATAAACAGTCTGCATTGCATTTACCAGCGCAAAGGCGATACAGATCGCCAGACGCGCAGGCTGCATTTTTTTAGTTTTCGTTGCCATCATCATTAACCTGACCTGCTATGAGGATCGCCGCTTTTGATGAATTAAAAGCTGGCCTGATACATTCTTCCGGGGCTGCCGTAATCATTAATGACTTTGAATGAAATGTGGTTACCATTGGCACCTGCGGGTAAGCTAAATACCGTCGTTGCACCCGGTGCCACCCAGGAGACCTCATCCAGTTTTTTATCACCGACGCTTATTTCATTAAAGTTGATGACATATTGCGTTGGATTGGTGACCATGAGCTTATTCCCGCTACGCGACCAGGTTAATTTATTCGCTTGTTCTTCCGGCGTTGATCCCTTCAGACCTGATGGGCGATAAATAAGCTTGATGCGCGTTTTGACAGCAATTTGCAGTGAGTTTTCCTGTTTTGAGGCAGACGGTATGGCTTTAATATTCAGCCAGAAAAGACTTTCTTTATCCTGGGGTAGTGAACCCGAGAGTAAAATACGTTCAATGTTTTGCTGCCCGCCATCCAGCCGATATAAAGGCGGCGTTACAATAAAAGGTGCTTTATTAGCATTCCCCTCTGGCATGTCAACCCAGGACTGGATTAAATAAGGCACGCTATCAGCATTATTGATACTGATTGATGCCTCTTTTTTCCCACCATCAAAAATAACGCGGGTACCGCCAATAATGACCCCGGCATAAGCGTTCGAAAACGATGCTGTCAGGGCGGCCGATATGAGCAGGGCCTTGCTAATAAAATGCATGTTACACCTCTTGAAACACGGGGGCAGAAACTGCCCCCACGCAGAACGTCATGGAACCGACTCGTGTTCTGCTTAATGACTAGTTATAAACAACGGAGAAATTTGCCACGGAGTTTGCAGGACCGGCCGTCACCGATGCCGCCGTTGAAATATACTGCGCGTAGAAATTCAGCGTATTATCGGCGGTGCTGCTTAGCACATAGCTATAGCTGTTACTGCCGTGCAACGGCAGATCCGCTTTATCAGCGGTCATCAAATTAATAGCAACACCCGTTGCCGCTCCGGCGACGGAGGTATCAATAGCAAGCAGATCGGCGTTAGTCAGATCGGGCGTACCGTCAAAACGGACTTTGGCACTGTTGACCGTAACCGGGCAGTTCTTCAGGACGATATCGAATTTCGTTGCCGCAGTGCGGGAGCCTGTTGCCGGAAATTCTGTTTTATTGTAATCGCCTAATACCACCACCTGATTTTGAGAAGCAACCGCGACATCGCAGGCAGAATCCAGGATGTTACCGTTAAAATTAACGGTTCCTGCAGCAGCGAGTGCATTGCTCATCATTAAGGCAGAACCTGTCGCAACCATCGCTAAAATAATGTTATTTTTCATAATCTTCATTTTCCTGTTTACGGGATAACTTTATTTATTATTAAAACTCACGCAGCAGAAAGTTGATAAATAAATCACAGTGGATTCATCTTCTTTATAATTAACGCTATAAGATTTTTCTGACTGACTGATTAAAATTTATATAATCATTTTGGTGAATACAACTTTTTGATGGTCTAGCTGTAGACTCTGATTTAACGTAATTTCAACACTTCTTTTCAGGATACGCTTACGTCTTATTTCCTGGTCTATTAGTAGACTTGACCGTCTTTATGTTTTCATTCAAGGGGTTAGATATCAGATGCTCAACGGTCTACTTTTGGACCTTGCCGAAATATTCCCTGACTCCTTCATTTTTAAGATAATTCTCCAGACAGATTAAAAAACGATCAGACCCGTAGTCGATGTGAGGTATCTTATGAATACGCGTTTAACCACGCCATTGAATAACCACGAATCAACCGTTCTGGGTTTAAAACCGTTTATCCATATAGATGCCCTGATTAAATCAGTGCTACATGCTGCGAACAGAATGGTCATCTGTCGGGGAGAAACCGTACATTATTATAAAGATGATGTGCGCCAGTGTTTTTTACTTCTCCAGGGAAGCGTGGCGCTTCATCGTCGCGGCGACGGCATTGTTTTAAACTCTGAATCAGCGCCGTTTATTCTTGGCGTCAGCAGTCAATTTTCTTCGGAGCATCTCTATGTCAGGGCCCTGGAGACGGCAGAAATCGCCCGCGTGTCGCTGGAGACGTTTAATCAGATTGTTGCGCAGCAGGATTTATGGGAGCACTTTTCAAAGCTGCTGATTTATACGGCCTCACGGGTGTATGAGCACTGCGCGCAAATATCGCAAATGTCTGCCTACGACATCATTCGCTTCCAGCTTGTTGAACTCATGCAGGAGCCCGATGCCATACGGAAAAATACGACGGCCGCCGCGTACATCAAAAGCAGGACCTATCTTTCACGTAGCGGAATTATGCGTATTCTGGCAGAACTGCGGACCGGGAAGTACATCACCATGGAACGTGGGGTGCTGCTTGACATTCATCATCTGCCGCGAAAATATTGATAGCCAGCGTGCCTGTACCCGGGAGAAGCGCTATAATTAGCCAGGTTATTTTTAAGGTTGTCGGCTGCCATGTCCCTTCCAGAAAAGTCTCAACGGGGTTCTCCCTACGCGCAAGAGCTTATTTCACACCTGTTGCCTGATTGCACAACACGACATAGCGCCCGCGGCGAGCGGCTGGACCTGCAAATTAACGGTCAGGGCATGTGCTATTTAATTCTCGAAGGAACCATCGCCATCTACAGAAGAAGCGATGACATGATGCTGTCTACGGCTCGCAGTCCGGCCGTGTTCGGCCTCGCCAACCTGACCGACATCTATTTCAATGATTATATTAAGACCGTCAGCCCTTGTCTGATAGGGACGCTCACCACCGAGCGGGTGAATGAAATTATCAAAGAGAAGGCGCTATGGGGACTGCTTTCTAAGCAGCTCATCTTTGTGTATAGCCGTCTTTATAACAACGTGATGCCGCAGGGCGCGCCGACGGCGTATGAGATGATTCGCCAGCAGCTGGTCAAGCTGATGGAGGAAGATGAGAGTTATCGGCTCAGCGTGACGGCGGAAAGGTATATCAGAGAGAAAACCCAGCTCTCCCGCAGCGGCGTGATGCGCATTCTGGCGGATTTAAAAACCGGCGGATTCATCGAAATGGAAGAAGGCAGGCTCATCAAAATCAATAAACTCCCCGCCCGATACTGAATGTCAGACACAAAAAAGGCCGCATTCGCGGCCCTTTGATTCTCATGTACTCAATGGACGTGAACGCCCAACCGCCAGGCAAAGTAGATCTCTTCTTTCAGCTCATTTGAAGAGAGCGCCAGCAAATCTGTAAATTCCAGCTCAAGCTGTTTCAGCTTTTTCAGGTACTGCGCCGGAGACAGGTTGCTCTTATCGCGACGTAAATATTCAATTGCCAGCTGTGTTGGGGTTATTTCAGTATCCATGATGTCCTCGCTTATGTACAAAACCTGACCAGTATACCACAACGTACTGGCTAGTTTTTGACCAAAGGCAAGACATCTGAAAACTTTACACAACCGCCGTGGTCAGCCGCGACGAGCAGCACAGGCGATCCTGCTCATCGAGGATATCTATTTGCCACACCTGATGGCGGCTTCCG
Organism: Enterobacter sp. C6; assembly: GCF_008122455.1. Lineage (NCBI taxonomy): Bacteria > Pseudomonadati > Pseudomonadota > Gammaproteobacteria > Enterobacterales > Enterobacteriaceae > Enterobacter > Enterobacter sp. C6. Next base: position 1,511 of record NZ_QPFW01000226.1, on the reverse strand, counting down.
GCGTGCAGCGCGCGGCAAACACCGCGCACGCGTCCGCTGCGCACCGAGCGAATGTGGTTAGCATTCACCTCAAGTCCGACAACCTTCTGCTCCCCTTCGGTGCAGAGATACCCCGCCACCGAGCCCAGCGTTTCGGCCAGCACGACGGACGCTCCGCCGTGCAATAAACCAAACGGCTGGTGGGTGCGACTATCGACGGGCATGGTGGCCTCAATCTCATCGTCGCCAATGCGGATAAACTGGATATCCAGCAGCCCCACCATATTCCCCTCGCCCATGGCGTTCAGCGCCTGCAGCGTCACGGCACGTTTCCAGATCATCCAATTATCTCCAGTAAAGCCTGCAATGGGTGACGTACACCGTTGCCTTCTACCCGTTTTACCTGGCTGCGGCAGGAGTAACCCGTCGCCAGACAGCGGTTTCGCGGCAAACGCTGCATCGCCTGATGCCAGGACAGCTCATAGATGCCGAGCGAGTTGGCGTGGTTTTTCACTTCGTGTCCGTAGGTACCGGCCATCCCGCAGCAGCCGACGCTGACGCTCTCCAGCTTCGCACCAAAGCGGGCAAAGACAGACGCCCACTGCGCGGGGGCACCCGGCAGCGCGGTCACTTCCGTGCAGTGCCCGAACAGATACCACGGTTCACCGCTGACATCCTGAACAGCCTTATCTTCCAGCGCCATCGGCAGCCACTCGTGCACCAGCATCACGTTGAAATCGCCGCGCTTATCGCCCAGGGTCTGCTTGTATTCATCGCGATAGCACAGCACCAGCGCCGGATCGACGCCGACCATCGGTATCCCGAGTTGCGCCACGCGATTCAGGAAGTCAGACGTTTTCTGCGCGGTCTTCGCAAAGCGGTTCAGGAAACCTTTAATGTGCTGCGCCTTGCCATTCGGGGAGAACGGCAGCACAACCGGCTGGTAACCCACTTTCTCCGCCAGACGGACGAAATCGGCCACAACCTGCGCATCGTAGTAGCTGGTAAACGGATCCTGCACCACCAGCACCACCTTCGTTTTTTGCTCAGGCGTGAGTGCCTCCAACTGCTCAAGGGTCATGTTCGCCGAGCGATGCCCGACGAGCTGGCGCTGCAGAGACGGTACCGACAGCAGCGGCAGATCGACCATGCCGATGTGTTTTTCGGAGAGCTTGCGCACCAGCGGCTGGTTGATAAAGAAGTTGAAGGTCTTCGGCGCGCGCGCCATCAGCGGCGCGTAGCTTTCCACCGTCGCCACCAGATGGTCGCGCACCGGGCGGAGGTAGCGGGTGTGATAAAGCTGCAGGAAGCGCGAGCGGAATTCCGGCACGTCGATTTTAATCGGGCACTGGGTGGAGCAGGCTTTACAGGCCAGACAGCCGGACATCGCCTCTTTCACCTCATGGGAGAAATCATACTCGCCCTTGTTGGCATGCCAGCTGTTGCGGGTGCGCTCAATCAGCGAGCGCAGGCTGGCCCGTTTCTCCGGCAGCTCCTGCTCCAGCCTGAGCGGATCCACCCCGCGGTCGGCC